>JAYSSW010000523.1:0-3892 GCA_043720335.1 Planctomycetia bacterium | reverse complement strand
TCGTCGAAACCCCTCTCTTCGCGTGGCAGATTTCATTTTTGGAAAATCGCTGCTTTTTCCTGTCGATTTTTCGGCGGAATCTGGAAGAATACCCCTCTCTCCCTCGTCTACGGTCCGGGAACGTCTCTCTTGCACGCGAGCGGGCTTGCGCGCAAAACAAGGTCGCCGAGGATTGCCGATGCCGAGAAACCGCCTGCTGCTGGCCGTGGTGTTCGCGCTGCTGTCGTTCATCACCACATCGCGTGGCCAGGACGCCAAGCCGGCGACGTGGAAGGGGACCGGCATGAAGGGGGCGGTCGCGACCGGCGGCGCCGACGCGGCCAAGGCGGGGCTGGCCCTCCTCCAAGCCGGGGGCAACGCCAGCGACGGCGCGGCAGCGGCCATTCTCGCCATGTGCGTCACCGACTTCCCCATCGTCGTCTTCGGCGGCGAAGTCCCCATCCTCGTCTACGACGCCAAGCGCAAAGTCGTCGAAGTTCTGTCAGGCATGGGGACCGCGCCGCGCCTCGCCACCCGCGCGCACTTCGCCAAGAAGGGGATCCCCTCGAAAGGCTCCGCCGAATCCGCCGCCGTGCCCGCCACGTTCGACGCCTGCATCACGCTGCTCGACCGCTACGGCACCAAGACGTTCGCCGAGGTCGCCGCTCCGACCCTGCAAATGCTCGACCGCAAGGAGAAGAGCTGGCACACCGACCTGGCCCGCACCATCCGCCGCCTCATCGACGCCGAGGCGCAGTCGCCCCACGACCGGCGTCGCGGGCTGCGGTTGGCGGCGGACTACTTCTATCGCGGGCCGATCGCGCACGAAATCGACACGTGGAGCCGGGCCAACGGCGCGCTGCTCCGCTACAGCGACCTCGCCACCCACGTCACCCGCGTCGAAGAGCCGGCCCAGGCCGACTACCGGGGCTACACCGTCCTCAAGTGCGGCTTCTGGACACAGGGGCCGAGCCTGCTTCAATCGTTGCAACTGCTCGAAGGCTACGACCTGAAGAAGATGGGGCACAACCAGCCCGACACGATCCACGTGATGGCTGAGGCGCTGAAGCTGGCGCTGGCCGACCGCGACAAGTACTACGCCGACCCGCTGTTCGCGAAGGTGCCCGGCGCCGAGCTGCTGTCGCCGAAGTACGCCGAGGTGCGCCGCTCGCTCATCGACATGAAATCGGCCTCGCAAACGCAGCAGCCCGGCGACCCGCTCGGCGTCAAAGCGCTGCTCGAAGACCCGATGATGGCGACGGGCGATGGAGCGGTCGACCGCGACACCTCCACATGCGTGGTTGCCGACAGCATGGGCAACCTCGTCGTCGCCACCCCCAGCGGCTTCAACGGCGTCCTCGCGGGCAGCACCGGCGTCTGGCTCGGCTCGCGCCTCCAGTCGTTCAACACCTGGGAAGGCCACCCCAACTGCATCGAGCCAGGCAAACGACCGCGCATCACCCTCACCCCCGGCATGGTCCTCAAGGACGGCAAGCCGCTGCTCGGCGTCAGCGTCGCGGGCGGCGACGGCCAGGACCAGGTCGCCCTGCAAATCCTCGTCAACGCCCTCGACTTCGGCATGCTCCCCGCCGACGCCGTCACGCAGCCCCGCTTCGGCACCAAACACCACCTCGGCTCGTTCCTGCAATCCCCGCCGCTGCTCGGCAGCCTCTCCATCAACGCCGCCGTCGGCGAAGCGACCATCAAGAACCTCCAGCAGCGAGGCCACAAGATCTCCCGCAGCGACGACTCCGGCGTCCGCCCCGTCCTGGTTCATATCGACCCCAGGACCGGCCTCCTCTCCATCGCCGGCGACCCGCGCGGCAAACGCAACGCGCTGGCGTATTGAACCACAACTCCAAGCCCCACCATGAGCAACGCGATTGGTGGGGGTCGGACCCCCAGGAATCGCGTTGCTCATCCTGGGGCTTGAGAAATCGACCATCATCCCCGTCCCTGCATCGAGGAACCCATGAAACGCATGCTCTGGTCCCTGGCGGTGCTCGCCGCGCTAGCGCCGGCCGCCCTCGCCCAGCCGTCGGCGCCCAAGGCGGCGCTCCCCGAGAAGTTCGACCTGCGCGAACGCGGCGGCGTCACCCCCATCAAGGCCCAGTCCGGCGGCACCTGCTGGGCCCACGGCACCATGGCCGCCCTCGAAAGCAACCTCCTCATGTCCGGCATGTGGAAAGGCATGGGCCTGCCCGGCTACCCCACCCTCTCCGAGTACCACCTCGACTGGTGGAACGGCTTCAACCAGCACAAGAACGACGACCTCGCCGACGCCACCGCCGACAAGACCGGCCTGCGCGTCCACCAGGGGGGCGACTACCGCGTCTCCGCCGCCTACTTCAGCCGCGGCGATGGCGTCGTCCTCATCCCGCGCGGCGCCGACGGCGCGTTCGACACCAAGGCGTGGTACCCCAAGGCGCCCTCCCGCGACGACGCCACCTACAAGCGGCTGTATGTGCGCGACGTGGAATGGTTCACCATGGGCGACAACCTCGAAGGCATCGAGGCGATCAAGCGCCGTGTGATGACCGAAGGAGCGATGGGGACCGCCTACTGCGTCAGCAAGAACTTCATCTCGAAGGACTTCGTGCACTACCAGCCGCTCGACAGCGCCGCCAAGCCGAACCACGCCGTCGCAATCGTCGGCTGGGACGACACGAAGGTGAGCGCGGACCCGGACAAGAAGACGCCCAAGCCGGGCGCGTGGCTCATCAAGAACAGCTGGGGCGCCAAGCGAGGCGACGGCGGCTACTACTGGATCTCGTACTACGACAAGGTCTGCTGCCGCGACGCCGAGATGGGCGCGGTCTCGTTCCGCAACATCGAGCCGATGGTCTACTCGCAGGTCTACTACCACGACTACCACGGCTGGCGCGACACGCTCAAGGGCATCAACAAGGCGATGAACGCCTTCACGGCGACGGGCCGACAGCAGCTCCGCGCGGTCAGCATCTACACGACCGCCGACCGCGTGCAGTACACGGTGAAGATCCACCGCAGCTTCGAGAACGGCCAGCTGTCCAACGAGGTCGCCAGCCGCAGCGGCAGCTACGCCAGCGCCGGCTTCCACACGGTCAACCTCGACGAGCCGATCTGGGTCGAGGCGAAGGACAAGTTCTACGTCAGCCTCGAAGTCAGCAACAGCGCCCAGGCGATCGACCGCACGTCGGTCATCCCGGTGCTGCTGAACCAGCCCGACCCCAAGAAGGAAGAGAAGAAGGACGAGAAGAAGGAGCAGCCCAAGAAAGGCCCGCCGAAGGCGTTCGAGCCGCCGACGGTGATCTCGAAGGCCGGCCCCGGCGAGAGCTTCTACCATGTCGACGGAATTTGGCGAGACCTGCAAGGCCATGTCTTCCCGAACGCCGCGTGGAACAAGACCGCCAACTTCTGCATCAAGGCGCTGGCCGTCAACGTGCCCGACCTGGTGACGGCCGCCCCGCTCCCCGCCATCACGACGCCGCCGACCCCGCCGACCCCGGTGCCGGCGCCCAAGACGGTGACGCCGGACAACAAGAAATAGCACGCAACGGCACGCCGTGTGCCTCCATTCTTCCTGGAACGAACGGCATGCCAGCGCGACCGGCGCGCGGCGTGCCATCAACAAGAAAATTCCTGGAGGGCGATCCCATGTTGCGCTGGGCTGTGCTGTTTCTCATCATCGCGTTGGTTGCCGGGGCGCTGGGCGTGTTCCGCGTCCAGTACATCGCCTCCGAGATCGCGTATGTGCTGTGCGTCGTGTTCCTGATCCTGTTCGTCGTCTCGCTCGTGACCGGCCGCAGCGGCCCGCCGATCGAGTAGAGGGCGGCTCGTTTCCCACGTCAGGGATCAGGAACACACGGAAAGCCCAGAGATAGCCATCCCTGGGCTTTGTTCGACGTTTCCACTCCGTCAACGAAGAAGCCCG
>JAYSSW010000522.1:0-3893 GCA_043720335.1 Planctomycetia bacterium | reverse complement strand
GCCAAGCAAGGTCGCACCCAAGGTGCGGGTGAAAGTGTCGTTGCCTGAGCCGAGCAGGACGGTCGCCTTGCCCTGGATGTTGGCGTTCATGGTGAGGGTGACGTTGTCGTCACCGGCACCGGCGTCGATGAACAGGACCAGCGTGGTGGCGACGCCCGCGCCGATCGTGCTGTTGAGGGTTGCGGTGTCGTTGCCTGAGCCGAGGAACAGGTAGACCGCCGCGCCGACGTTGCCGTTGAGCGTGACGGTGTCGTCGTCGGCACCGGTGTAGGCGACGAGGTTGCGGCCGACGGTGCCGTTGACGTCGAGCGTGTCGTCCTGTCCGCCGCCATAGAAGAGGAGATCGCGGCCGACGTTGCCGTTGACGGTGAGGGAGTGGCCGATGGCGTTGTTGATGGAGCTGGTGAAGCGGAGATCCTGGCCGACGGCGCCGTTGACGGTGACGGTGTTGCCGCCGAGGCTGGTGAAGAAGTTTCCGGCGAAGGTGAAGTTCCTGGCGACGGGGGCGTCGAAGGTGACGTTGTTGCCGCCGTTGCCGCCGTAGAGGTAGACGCTTTGGCCGACGGTGGTGGTGCTGGGGATGGTGATGAAGTTGACGAAGTAGGCGGCGAGTCCGCCGTTGAGGTTGACGGATCCGGTGGAGGAGAGGAAATCGACGACGTTGCCGTCGAGGTTGACGACGGTGCCCATGCCGACGCGGAGCCCGCCGGCGTTGGAGCCGTTGAGGGAGACGGTATCGACGTCGAGCCCGCCGTAGATCTGGAGGAAGCCGTTGATGGAGCCTTGGCCCGCGCCGCCGGACTGGTTGCCGTAGACGGTGGCGGTGTTCATGCCGGCGCCGAGGAAGGCGACGACGCTGCCGTTGAAGGTGAAGCTGTTGAGGTCGATGCGGAGGTCGTCGCTGGCGGCGCTGAGGACGACGCGGATGTTGGTGGCGACCAGCCCCGTGGCGACCGGGAACGCGTTCTGCGAAACGCTGAACGTGTTGTTGGCGGTCTGCATGATCCGGATGATGCCGCCGGTGGGAACGGCCGCGCTGTCGGTGACGTAGAGCAGCCCGCCGGGCAGGACGGTGGCGGCGACGGCGGGGACGTCGCGGTCTTCCAAGCGTTCAAGCCAAGGTCGGCAATGCGCCGGTTTCATATGCGTCTCCTTGCAAAGAAGTCCATCAAAGAGGGAAGCGTGCGCGGAAAGGGCGTCGCCCGCCGCCACCATTGTACCTCGTGGATCAGGCGTGTCGCGGAAGAAAAGACGAAAGTCGGGCCATCGCGAAGATCATCGCTTCGCAAGGATCGGAGAACGGGCGCAATGGAAGTGTCGGGAGCAATCGGCAGGAAGGGAAGCGCGGGAACGAAAAGAAGAGCCACGGGGAGGAGAGGTTCCCTGCGGCGATGTGAAGCGTGTCATGCGAAAGCCCAGGGATGGCTATCCCTGGGGATTTGCATACCCAGGGACGGCTGTCCCTGGGCTTTCATCACTTCTCTGTTTCCGGGCGTGGGATTGGATCCCGCTCCCTGCACGGGAGTGATTATTCCCGTGATCCTACATGCCGGACTTCCAGACGACTTCGTTGCGGGCGCGGCGGAGCAGGCGGATGATTTCCTGCAGGGCGTCGCGGTCGATGTTGCGGGCCATGGTGAGGCACTCGTCGATCTGGATCTCGAGCGTGTCAAGCCCCTTGACCTTGGTCTTGACGGCGGCGGCGAGGACTTCGCCGCCGGCGGCGTCCTCGGCCTTGGACTTGCGGCTGCCGGGCCCGCGCGTCTTCTTGCGCAGGTTGCTCTTGAGGTTGGCGAGGGTGTTCTTGACGTTCTTGGGCATCGCGTCGTGGCCGGGGTTGTCCTGCAGCCAGCGCGCCGCGATCTTGTCGTTGCTGCGCTCGTGCAGCCATTTGGGGTTCTCGTCGAAGATCGTGCGGAAGTAGCCCATGATGCTGCCGCGCTTGTTCTCGGGTTCCGGGGCGTCGTCCGCCGCCGCTTTCTGCTTGGCCATGTTGTTCAACTCGCTCCACTTGGGTGTTGGTTTGATCGGCGCTGATCGAAGTGATTGTAGATGACAAGCGTCCGCGAGCAAGAGGAGTCGGAATATCATTTCGTGTGATTTCCGGCGGCGGAGGCGCCGCCCGGCCGTCCCTGGAAATCATGCGGACCCGTCTAAGTTTCTGAGCCCGAAGCGCCAAGCGAGGCGGCCCCGCGCGGCGACGCGTGGTTGCCCGCCCGCGTTGCGCCCGACCTTGCATCGTCGCGCGGGGCCGCCTCGCTTGGCACTTCGGGCTCAGGGCGGGGGGAAACTGACCTTGCACCGGAGGCCGGCCCGGCTTATGCCGCGTGGCGCTCGCGGGCGCTTGGGCGTTCCATGCGCCGGGGCAAGGAGGGGGCGATGCGTTCATTCACGTTCGCGGTGGTGCTGCTGGGGGCGCTGGCGGGGCGCTGCCACGGCCAGCCGACGCTGGGGTCGCCGCAGCCGACGCTTCTCTCGCCGCAGTTCGGCACGCCGCAGGCCGTCGCGACGCCGACCACGTCAACCAGGACGACCTACCAGTCCGCGCGGTCCTACGTCGAGGCGACCGGGCCTGACGCCGAGTTCTTCCATTTCGACGCGCATCCCGGCCAGGCCGCGCCTACCTCCGAGCGAGTCGCCGAAACCGCGGTGCTGCGGGGTGGCGGGCTGCCGACGATGTGGCTGCGGGCCGAGTACCTGTACTGGTGGACCAGGGGAGCGACGCTTCCCCAGCTCGTGACCACCGGGCCCGCCGGCGTCCTCCCTTCGCTCGACCAGCCCAGCGCCGTGGTGCTGCTCGGCGGCCGCTCTTCCATGCTCCAGCAAAGCGGCGCCCGCTTCACTTTCGGCATGAGCCTGGAGGACGAGAAGCAGGACGGCGACCCGCCCAGCGGACCACGCAGCGTCGGCATGGAGATGACGTACTTCTTCCTCACCCCGCGCGGCCAAAGCTTCGGCGCCAGCTCCGGCGGCGACCCGCTCCTCGCCCGGCCTTTCACCGACATCGCCTCCGGCACGCCGACGCCGTCCGCCCAGCTCGTCGCCAACGCCACCATCCCCGACACCCCCGCCCTCGCCGGCGCCATCGTCGCCAGCTCGCGCACCCGCCTCTGGGGCGTCGAAGGCAACATGATCTTCACCCTCGTCCGCGACCAGGACCAACTCGGCTCGCGGAACTGTTGCTTCCTCATGGGCTATCGCCACCTCAGCCTCGGCGACGACCTCGCCGTCACCGAACAGTTCCAGCAACCCGTCGGCGCGCTCAGCACGATGTTGGTGCAGGACCGCTTCTCCACCCGCAACACCTTCAACGGCATGCAGCTCGGCCTGCGCGGCGAAAGCCAGTTCTACGGCGCCTGGTTCGTCCAGGTCAGCGGCAAGATCGCGATGGGGACGTTGCAGGAACAGGTCGACATCCGCGGCTTCACCCAGGACCGCAGCGCCGCCGGCGTGACGACCGTCAACGGCGGGCTGCTCGCGCAGGCGTCGAACATCGGCCGCTACAGCCGCGACCGCTTCGCCGTGCTGCCCGAAGGCGAAGCCAAGCTCGGCTACTGGCTGACCCGCACCATGAAGGCCCATGTCGGCTACAACGTCCTCTTCCTCAGCCGCGCCGTCCGCGCCGGCGACCAGGTCGATCTCACCGTCAACTCGAACCAGGTCCCGCTCTACACCGGCGGTGTCCCGCAGGCCGCCACCGGCGACGCCGCCCGCCCCGGCTTCAGCTTCCACGACACCGCCTTCTGGGCCCACGGCGTCACCTTCGGCGTCGAATTCAACTGGTAAACGGGATGTTCGGCCGATGCGCCCACGTCGAGGAAAGTTGAAATGACGAAAGCCCAGGGACAGCCGTCCCTGGGTATAAGATAATCTGTCTTCACGAACCCGGAGCG
>JAYSSW010000521.1:0-8157 GCA_043720335.1 Planctomycetia bacterium | reverse complement strand
GATCTAGCGAACAGCCGTCGCGCTGGGAGAGGCAGCGCGGCGGCCGTGACGCATCGACGGTTCACGCGGCGCGGCCCGACTCCCATTCCTTGCGGACCTGGGTCAGCCCGAAGGCGCACAGCTCGAACTGCTCGCTGATGCGGCGCAGCACGCACGACTCGTCGCGCAGCGACTCGTCCTCGTGGGCGCTGGCGAGGAAGTACGACCGCTTCCCCTGCTCGCAGTAGTCGATGAAGTGGTCCTTCTTCAGCGGCGAGCGCATCCGTTTGAGGGCTTCGGGGTAAAGGCCGGTCCAGAACAGCGTGTAGTCGCCGATGTGGCGGTGAACCTCGCGGGTGGTGCGGCCGCCGGGGGGCAGCGCCTCGGCCTCCATCAGCATGTCGGCCACCTGCTGCAGGTCGCGGGCGCCCGCGGCGTGGAGCCGGTGGATCACGTCGATGTGGAGGAAACGGGAGAGCAGAAGCGAAAGATAGTCGATCAACGGCGGGTCGGCCAAGCCCAGGCCGGTCATGAAGGCCTGTTCCGTCAGGCCGGAAAAGAAACGGCGGAGAGGATGACCCGAATCGTCATACCACATGCCACACCTCCTCGGAGTCCGGTCCTGCCATCCCTGGCCGGTCAAGCTCCTGTTTTCATCCTACCTCATGGAAAAAATCCCTGCAAACCCAAGCGGGAGAGGAACGCCGCGGAGAGGGACGGCTTGCGCGGCGAACCGCGAACCGCGCAGCGAAAAGGCCCACGTCCTAGATCGACGCGGGCCTGGTGCAACTTTGGCGAATCCGGAATCAATTGCGTCCGGGCATGCCCGGCATCGCCGGGCCGCCGCCGGCCGGGGCCGCCGCCGCCCCCTGGCGCACCTGCTGGACGCGCTGGCGGGCGGCGTCCAGACGGTCCTGGCGCTGCTTCGCCTCGGGGACCACCGGGTCGCTGTCGAGCCGCGAGTTGCGGACGATGAGCCGGCCTTCCGGAGTCATGACGAGCGCCTCGACGGCGGAGTCGTCGTTGAGGGTGCTGTTGCCAACCTTGAACGACCGCTTGCCGCCGTCGAAATCGACCAGCAGTGGCGGCGGGTCGCTGACGATGAAGTCGAGCGGCACGCCCGGCTTCTGGACGCTCTTGCCCTTCTCCTTCACCAGCTTGGTGTCGATCTGGAACGAGCCGGACTGGCGGTCCCAGACCGGGACTTCGACGACGACGTTGTTCTGGCCGATGAAGTCGCCCCGGCGGATGAAGGCGCGTTCGAGGATGCCCCAGTCGCCGATGTCGTTGCGGTTGAAGCCCACGCCCTGGCGGTCGTCGGCCACGATGAACCAGCGGTGGATCTGCATCGCGATGGTGTCCTTGGGCGCCTGGTCCTTGAGCGCGATCTTCTCCGCCGCCTTGTCGAGCGCGAACTGGTCGACGTTGTAGAAGTGGTACTCGTCCGGGATCTTGACCTCGGGGGTCGGGGTCCAGGGGGAAAGGATCTCCTTCACGTCGGCGAGGGCCTGGAAGGCGACGTCGCTCTTCTTGCCGAAGTTCGGGTTGGCCATGCGGACCTGGACCTGGTAGCGGTAGGTCTTGCCGGGCAGGAGATCGACGTCGAGGAAGCGGACGATGGCGTCGTGCTCCCAGGGGATGCCGAGGGCGGCCGCGCCGACCGCGCCGGCCGGGCCGTCGCCGACCGCGGGAGGAGGCGGGGGGCCTTCGCCTTCCCGAGCGCCGCCCGTGCCTGGCTTGCCTGGCATGTTGGGCATGCCAGCGCCGCCGCCCGCGCCGGCGATGCGGTCCCACGGGGCGAAGAAGCGGCCCGCCAACGCGGCGCCCTGTGCGCCGCCCATGTTCGGCATGCCAGGGATGGGGCCTTGGCTGCCGACGCCCCCCTTCTTCTCCTCGGCGGGCTTGCCTGGGACTTCGCCGAGGACGTGGAAGACGTTGTACTTGCCGTCGAACTTCTCCACGAGGAGCTTGTTGTTCGCCTGGATCTTCTTCCACAGTTCAGCGTACATGAGCCGGCCTTGGCCGCCGGCAGCGCCGCCGGCGCCCGGCTCGGGGTTCATGGGGTTGCCGCCGCCCGGAAGAGGGGGCCTGCCGCCGCCGGGCAGATTGACGCCGCCGCCCCCCTTGGGCAACGGGCCGAGGCCGACCCCGCCCATGGGGTTGGCAGGATCAGCAGCCGCGACGACCTCCGCGCCGGTGATGCCTTCGAGGGTCAGCTTCGGCATGGTCAGGTTCGCGAACTGCGGGATCGGGGTGGTGATGCCCGCGAAGACGTGCTGCTCGTACTGGGCGGGGAACGTCTCGTCGAAATGGGCGTCGCGCATGACGCGGTCGAGGGCGGGGAGGATTTCGAGCTTCCCCTTGTCGGCGTCATGGAAGTAGACCTTCACGGGGGGGCCGAAGGTGCCGTCGCGGAGGACCTCGTAGCGGTAGACGTTGATGCCGAGCGGCTTGGGCAGGTCGTCGCGGTTGGCGAAGAGCTGGGTTTGGCTCTCCATGCGGAGGGCCTTGCGGTGGAGTTCGACCTGGTTCTTCATGGGAAAGACGCCGGTGACGACGACGGCGCGCTTGGGTTCGGCGCCTTTGACGAAGGGGGTGCCGCCCCCCTGTCCGCCCATCATGCCGCCTCCCATCATGCCGCCGACGGGACCGACGCCGCCGCCTATGCCCGCACCGCCGCCCGCTGCGCCGTCGGCTTTGAAGAGCATCACGTTGCGCTTCTGCGGGTCGATGACGTAGTTGAAGTAGGGTCCCTTGAGGACGTCCATCTGGAAGTCCTTCTCGCCCGACTTGAGGGGGAGGATGAAGGGGTTGCGGCGCTTGGTGTCGGCCTGCTCGGCGAGACTGCTGTAGGGGCCGGGCTGGAAGCTCAGCTCACGCTGCGTCCAGATGAAGTCGTCCTTCTTCACCTCGTACTTGCCCTTGATCTCATCCTCGTTGAGGCTGGCGCTGGCGACCTTGGACTCGACGCTGCGGGCGCCGCTGGTGAGGGCTTCGTCCCAGCGTTTGCCGGTGGGGTGGTTGCCCGCGCCGCTGGCGCGGAGGAATCCGAGGGCGAGCAGGGTGACGGCGAGGGCACCGCACACGCCGAGCGCCACTTTTTCGCCGTACTGGAAGAAAAAATCCTTCAGTTTGCCGAGATCGAGTTTCTTGGCCATGGTCTTCCTCCGTTGCGAAGGACACGTGGGGGGGACATGAGAGGGACGGGTGGTTGGCTACTTGGCGTCGGCCGGGGCGGCGGCCTGCGCGGGGCGGGGCGGGAAGCGCTCGTAGAGCGTGACCATGCCGTAGAGGACGAGTTCCATGTTGGCTTCGAGGTCGGCGGAGCCGCCTGCGGAGGGGATGGCGCCGCCAAATCCGCCGCCGAACCCGCCCCCGGGAGCGAGGGGGCCTTCGCCGGGTCGGCCGCCGCCGCCGAACATGCCGGGCGGGGGTCCGAAGGCCGGGGGCATGCCGAGGCCGCCCCCCTTGTTCTCGCCGGCGCCGTCCTTGGGCACGATCTGCGGCCGCATCGAGCCGGGGTAGTGGTTGAGCAGCGCCTGGGAGACGAGGAAGCGGAGCTTCGAGTTGTTGAAGGTGGTGAGAACGCGGTCGACGTGGTTCTGGTCGACGATGAGGGAGACGGCGACGGGGATGCGGCGCGACTGCTGCGAGACCTCGGCGTAGCGTTCGCGGACGAAGCCGTTGGGGAGCTGCCTGCGGCCATTGGCGGCCTGGCCGCCCAGTCCGCCCGCCATGCCGATGCCGACGCCGACAGGGCCCAAGCCTTCGGCGGGCTTGCCGCCCGGGTCTTTCTTGTCCTCCTTCTTGTCGTCCTTCACCTCGACGAGGGGGCGGATGCCGTCAGGGAAGGTGCGCTGCGAATGGGAGAAGTCCTCGCCGACCGACACCTGGTCGATGCGCTTGATGGCGGCGGTCTCCCAGGTGAGGACCTGTTCAAGCCCGTGGATGCCGGTGCGCCGCAGCCCCTTCTCCAGGGTCACTTCCTTGGAGAAGGAGGCCTTCGGGTCGAGCGGCTCGCCGTCGATCTTGAACGTCTCGAAGGCCTGCACCAAAGCCTTGTTGGTCTTGACACGGAAGCTGAGGTCGAGCTTCTGGCGTCGGTCGAGCAGGTTGGTGACCTTGACGAGCAGCTTGGTTTCGCCGGGCCAGGTCAGCTCAACCTTGAAGTAGGAGTTCTCGAAGGCGTAGGTCTTGTTCTTCTCCTCGCCGCCGGCGCCCTTGAAGCGGCCGATCGAGTCGTTGGCCTCGCGGATGAGGCGGTAGATCTCGCGCTGGACCCAGATGTCCTCCTGGGCGAGCCAGGCCTCCTCGGAGATGTCGTTGGCGTCCTTCCAGGGCTGGTCGACGAACTTGAGGAACTTGGAGCTGGCTTCGGGCCTGCCCTCCTTCTTGTGGAAGTAGCCGGGGAACTGCACGACGCCGGCCAGCACCATGTCGCCGTTGTCGGCCTTGATCTCGTGGAGCGGATCGACGCTGTCGACCAGTCCGGGGATCTGCCCGAGGTAGCTGCGGCCGAACTCGGTCTGCTCGGAGTCGGTGAGCGGGTCGTTGAAGTACTTGCTCCGCTGGTAGCTGACCGTCAGGAGCTGGCCTTTCTGGTCGAGCAGGCTCGCGAAGAACACGCTTTTCTTGCCCGCCTCCTCGTTGATCGCGACGTTGACCTTGGCGGTGCGGTAGAACTTGACGAGCTTGTTGTCGCGGTCGCGCAGGATCAGCTCGTCCTTGTTGACGTTCTCGACCGTGCCGAGCATCACGTTCACGTCGTCCTTGGGCTGTTCCTTGTCGGCGGGCCATTCTTTCCTGTCGGCGACCATCTTGCCGACCTGGATGTCGTTGGCGAAGCGGCCTCCCTGGAACTCGAAACGCTGCTCCATCTCGTCCGCCCAGCGGTAGAGAGGCTCCTGGGCCTTGAAGGCGTCGCCCCAGACGACCGACTCCTGGCCGCCGATCTCCTTGGCCTTGTCCCCCATCACCTGGATGGTCTGCGGGCCGTGGATGGTCGCCGGCAGGTTGCTCAGCTCCTTGGCGAGAGCGGTGAGCGATTCGCGGTCCTTGTTGATCTGCGACGAGACCACGGTCATCAGTAGGGCGACCCCCGCGATCGTCAGAGGCACCGAGACGGCCAGCATGGCCCAGAAGCGGTGCTTCACCAGCGTGTCCTTGTTGAACTTCATGTCAGCCTCGAAAGTTCTTCATCCAGCGTGTGCAGGTCAGCCGCGGGTCGGCGTGGGGCGGGCCGCAGGGGGCGGCTCGCCGTGAGGGGCGGGCGGATCAGCTCTTCTTCTCCTCGGTGGCAGCGGTCTGCTGCGTGCTGATCGGCTCGCGCCAGATGAAGAGGAGGATGAACTCGGTGCGGGGCTGGCGGTTGCCGGCGACGACGGGGCCTTTCTGGGGCTGCATGGGGTTGCCGACGCCGGGAGGAATGAACGGGGCGCCTCCCGGCATCTTGGGGCCCATGCCGTCGCGCATGCCGCCCGCAGCACCGCCGCCGAGGTCGCCGCCGAAGGTGGAGGAGGCGATGTCGCCGATGGGCTGCCAGCCGTCGCGGACGGGCTTGGCGTCGCCGCCACCGCCCTTGTCGCCTGCGGCGGGCTGTCCCTTGTCGCCGGGGGCGAGGTTTGCGGGGGGAGCGGCGCCCGGCCCGCCGCCGAGCTTGCCGCCGATGCCGGCAGCTCCGCCGGCGTCGCCGGAGATGAGGGCGCGGACGTAGCTCTTGCCAATGTGCTTGAACTGGCCCGGCTCGGGGTTGACGACCTTCTCCAGCTTGAAGATGAACATGTAGCTGATCTGCTCGCGGACCAGCTTCTTCATCTCCGGCGTCAGCTTCACGTCCTGGCCCTTGGAGTCGCGCAGCTTCTCGGGGTAGTTGAGGTTCTCGACGATGGTGTTCTCGATGAAGTCGATCTCGTCCCAGTGGTAGGTGTAGCCGCGGACTTCGACGACCCAGCCGTCCTTGGGGAGCCCGTTCTTCTCGAGGGCTTCCTTGTCGTCCTCGACGACGAACTTGTCGACCTTGCCCTTCTCAGCGAGGGCCATGCCGCGCAGACGGTTGCCCTCGGCGTGGATCTTCTTGAAGTAGAGGCCCAGGTCGTCGGAGAAGAGCGAGGAGATGCCCTGGACATTGATCTGGATGAGGTACTTCTTGATGTACTCCTCGTCCTCGGCGGCCTTGACGGCGGAGAGGGCCTGGTCCTGCTTCTGGAAGCGCTTGGCCTCGAACATCTGGTACGCCTTGGCCGACTTCGGCTCGCGCGTCCAGTACTTGTCCTTGACGCGCTCGCTCTTGGAAGACAGCTCGGTGACGCGGTCGCCGTTGGGCTGCGGGAAGGCCATGTTGATGTACTGGTGCAGCAGCTGCCAGTTGAAGCGCTCCTTCGTCCCCGCGCCGATGCGGACCAGCGCGTTGACGCTGTCCTTGGCCTTCTTCTCCTCGGCCTCGAACTCGGCCTTTTTCACGGGGACCAGCGCTAGCGCCGCCTTCGCCTTCTTCGTGGCGGACTCGATCTCGGGGCTGCTGACCGCGCTGCGCTCGACCGCCTTGGAGTAGGACAGGCCAGCGACCGCGAGGAGCAGGCACGCCGCCGCCGCGACCGCCCAGGGCTTCTTGCCGCGCACCATGCGTTCGACGCGGACCTCGTGGGGGAGCAGGTTGGTCTGCAGGCGGGCCTGCTTCATCCCCTGCAGCGCCAGCCCGTAGGCGACGCCGAAGCTCATGGCGTTCTCGGTGAAGGCGGGGGCCGCCTTCACCTCGTCGCCGCCGACGCGCTCGAAGGTCTGGAACTTGCGGACCTCGAGCTGGAGCTTCTCCTGGAGGTACTTCTGCAGGCCGGGGAGGCGGAAGGCGTTCCCCAGGCCGATCATGTACTTGATCTCGGCGTTGCGGTGGGTGTTGGTGAAGTAGCCCAGCGAGCGCTGCACCTCGCCGACGAAGTCGTTGAGGACGGTCTTGAGCGAGGCGAGGATCTTCTTGAGGTCGGGCGATTTCGCCGCGTTGCGCTTCAGGTGCTCGGCCTTGGCGAAGGTGAGCTTCATGTCCTTGGTGAGGGCGCGGGTGAAGTGGTTGCCGCCGAGGGGGATCGGCCGCTGCCAGATGATCTTGGCGCCGTCGGTGATGACGAGGTTGGAGTTGTCGGTGCCGATGTCGAGGGCGACGATGCACGATTCCTTACCGCCGACCGGCTCCTCGGGGTTGCCGGCGAGGGCGTCGCCCCCCTTGCCGAGCAGGTCGAACGCGACGTAGTTGCACAGCGACAGGGGCGCCATCTGGACGATGTGCACCTCGACGTTCACGTCCTTGAAGTGCTGCAGGGCGCGGTTGACCATGTCGCGCTTGATGGCGAACAGGCCGATCTCGGTCTCCATCGCCAGCTCGCCGATCTTCTCGCCGGACGACAGCTTCTGGAAGTCCCAGACCACCTCCTCGAGCGGGAAGGGGATCTGCTGCTTCGCCTCGAAGCGCACGATGTCGGCGATCTTCTTCTCCTCGACCGGCGGCAGCTTCACGAAGCGCGCCAGGCCGCTCTGTCCGGGGACGCTGATCGCAACGGTGTCGCCCTTGAGCTGGTTGCGCGACAGGAACTGCTCGAGCGCCTCGCGCGTCAACTGGTCGGGGTCGGCGTCGGGCTGGCTGAGGATCTTCGGGTATTCGATGTAGTCGAACGCGGTGGCGACGATCTGGCCGTCCTTGTTCTGCAGGCGGACGGCTTTGAGCGCGCATTGACCGAGGTCAATGCCCCAAACGCCGGACTGAGGTGCTGCCATGGTTCACGACTCCGACAGAGGTGTGGTGGGAAGGCTGGCCGAACGGCCGAGGTTAAAGGATGGGAGGACGCATGCGGGTTTCAATCATGGGCGGGAAGGTCTCCAATTGCCCGACTATTCCAAGCTAACAATCCGACGACGTGCTTGTCAACACGCAGATGGGCAAACTTTGCGGTCTTTTCCAGTCGGGGCGAGGAACGCCCCACTTATTCATTATTGCACAAACCGAAGGAATCCGCATCCCCCGATCGGCAACAAATCTTCCCACTCCTTCGACGAATTGCGCAGCATCCCCGATTGCCGCCTGCGCGATTTTCCAGGCGCGCCCCTAGAATACAGGCGACCGCTGCAAGCCGCAGATTCGATCCCCACGGAACGGCAGGAATCGGCCCGTATGCTGCGCGAACTCTCCGT
>JAYSSW010000520.1:0-1738 GCA_043720335.1 Planctomycetia bacterium | reverse complement strand
CCCGCACAGGTGACATCGCCCATGCTCGTCAGCCTATGAAATCGCTCCGCCGCCAGCTGCGCCTGGGAAAAGCCGGTGAACGGTTACCTTTTCAGTTTTCTTGAGAATCAAATCAAAAAGAAGCGCGAAAATCACAAGCAAGACGAATGAGTTTAAACGCCTGGCTCGACAAGCCTTCCAGAAAAACTTGCTCGCTTTATTTCGCGAAGTCTTTTTTTTTGCGGAACGGCCTCTCACTGTTCCACTTCGCACGGCGTCCCGCCCTCCCCCTCGCGTCAAACCTGCGCCGCGCCGCCGTCGACGAAAAGCTCAACGCCGGTGACGAAGCTGCTGTCGTCCGACGCGAGGAAGACGGCCACCTTGGCGATCTCGTCCGCGTCGCCCATGCGGCCCAGCGGGATGAGGCTCGCGAAGCCCGCTTTGGCCCTGTCCACCTCCTCCTTCGTCGGCGCCAGGCCCTCAAGGATCGGCACGGAGCAGCGGCCCCACGGGGCGACGCGATCCCGTCACGCTCACCTCATCGCCTCGATCTCCTCCTGCAGCTCGCACCAGCGCTCCTCGGCCTCCGACAACTGCTTGGCGATGGCGGCCAGTTCGTGGTGCAGCCGCAGCGCTTCCTTGGCGTCGGTCGTCGCCATCGACTGGGCGTTCAGCGTCTTCTCCTCTGCGTCTCTGCGCCTCTGCGGTTAGCTCTTCTCCCCCCGCTTTCTGTTTGACTTCCCCCCGGCTACGATTAGCTTGGCTGCTTGAATTCTCTCCCGCGCTCTCCAGGGGGTTCCCATGCCGTTCGCGCGTTGGCTGCTCGCGGTCGTTGTCGCTTGCTTTATCACACCGAATCTGCACGCCCAGCCGAAGACGCCGCCGGAAGGGGTGCTGCCGGTCGGACGCGACGGCAAGGCGCTCAACCTCGACTTCGAGACCGGCGACCTGCGCGACTGGACCGCCGAAGGGGAAGCGTTCAAGGGCCAGCCGATCAAGGGGGACACCGTCTTCGCGCGCCGCAACGATTCGCGCAGCCAGCACCAGGGGCAGTTCTGGATCGGCGGCTTCGAGAAGCTGGGCGACAAGCCGCAGGGGACGCTCACCTCGGCGCCGTTCAAGGTCACGCACCCGTGGGGCTCGTTCCTCGTCGCCGGCGGGCCGCACGAGACCACCTGCGTCGAGCTGGTCCGCGCCGACACCAAGCAGGTCTTCTTCCGCGCCTCCGGGCTGGAGGAGGAGAACCTTCGCCGTGTCGCGGTCGATCTGAAGGACCATCTCGGCAAGGAGATGTTCGTTCGGCTGGTGGACCGCCATCCGGGGCACTGGGGGCACCTGAACTTCGACGATTTCCGCTTCCACACCGAGCAGCCGAAAGCCCCGCCGCGCCCGCAGACGGCGCAGGCCGACGTGCTCAAGCACGCGGGGCTGCCGCCGGAGAAGGCGGCCGCCGCGATGACGGCGCCGGAGGGCTTCAGCGTGACGCTGTTCGTCGGCGAGCCGGACATCGTGCAGCCGATCGCGATGTGCCTCGACGAGCGAGGCCGGGTCTGGGTCGTGGAGGGCAACTGCTACCCCACGCGCCGCAACGCCAAGGACGCCAACGACCGCATCCTGATTTTTGAAGACACCGACGGCGACGGCAAGTTCGACCAGCGCACCGTCTTCATGGAGGGGCTGAATCTGGTCAGCGGCATCGAAGTCGGCTTCGGCGGCGTCTGGATCGGCGCCGCCCCCAACTTCATGTTCATCCCGATGA
>JAYSSW010000519.1:0-3897 GCA_043720335.1 Planctomycetia bacterium | reverse complement strand
ATGGCGTGTACCGCAAAATCGGCCCGGCGCGGGTGTTTTTGACGGAAAAGGCCGCCATCGCCGCGATCAAGGGAGGCCCGAACTCGGTGAAGGCGGGCGACATCGTCGTGCTGATCTGCCGAGGCCCGACGGGGGCGGGGATGGAGGAGATCTATCAGATCACCTCGGCCCTGAAGCATCTCCCGTTCGGCAAGCACGTCGCGGTCATCACCGACGCCCGCTTCTCCGGCGTCTCGACCGGCGCGTGCATCGGACACGTCGGCCCCGAAGCCCTGGCGGGAGGGCCGATCGGCAAGCTTCGCGACGGCGACCGCATCCAGATCGTCGTGGATCGCGTCCAGCTGATCGGCAGTGTTGATTTGATTGGCGAAGGCGAGAAAACTTTCGGCCCCGAGGAAGGCACACGCGTGCTGGCGAACCGCCCGCTGCGCGACGATTTGGCCGCCGATCCCGACATCCCCGACGACACGCGGCTGTGGGCGGCGCTGCAAGCCGTCGGCGGCGGCACCTGGGGCGGCTGCGTCTACGACGTGGACGCCGTCCTGGCGGCGCTTCGCAAATAACGCCGATTCATCGGTTCGCGCCCACGCAGCCCTGCAGCGAGGAATTTAACGATCCGAAAAGGAATCCGGCGTGAGAAGCATCGAAGCCGTGCATCGCGCGGGAGCAAAACAGGAAATGCTGGGAAAACACGGAAAACACGCCACTTCCACGCGATTCCTCATTGATATCAAGCCCGCCGCCGTCAGGCGGCGGGGTCGAACGGCACGCGATTTCTTCGCGCTCCCTTGACGCTGAGCATGCGGCTGGCTAAGACAAGGTTTTGGTTTCCATCGGAATCGTTTGAAGGAGTCCAGCGTTGGCAGGTTCTACGAGCGAACGGATCCGCATCCGTATGGAAGCGTTTGATCATGAAGTGCTGGACCGGACAGCCCTGGAGATCGTGGAGACCGCCACCCGCACCGGCGCGCTGGTCCACGGCCCGATCCCGCTGCCGACGCGCATCGAGCGCTACACCGTCCTGCGGTCGCCGCACATCGACCGGAAGTCGCGGGAGCAGTTCGAGATCCGCACCCACAAGCGCCTCATCGACATCCTTCAGCCGACCGGCAAGACCATCGAAGCCTTGAACAAGGGCCTCAGCCTGCCCCCTGGCGTGGACATCAAGATCCGCGTCCTGTCCGGCAGCACCGCGAGCTGACGCCCGGCCTCCAACCCAGGGTTTGCGTCGCCATCGGCGAATCGTCCCTGGGTTTTTCGTTGGACATCGCTTGCCGCGATCCCTACAAAGTTGTTTCCGGCATTGTTGAACGAGTTTGCTTCTGTCCCGGCAGAAGCCATTGAATTGCTTTCACTCCGTCGCCCCAACGCGGCGGGTTTTTGGGAAAGGGTGATGCCGTGTCGGACGCACAAGCGGCCCCTATCAGCTTGCCGGTCCACAACAGCCAGGGTCAGACGGTCGGCTCGGTCGAAGTCGATCCGGCCGAGCTGGGTGGCGAGATCAACAAGCAGCTGTTGCACGATGTCGTTCTCATGTACCTGGCGAACCGCCGTGCAGGCACGCACTCGACGCTCCGTCGTGGTGAAGTCGCCGGCAGCACCAAGAAGCTGTTTCGCCAGAAGGGCACGGGCAACGCCCGCGTCGGCACCCGCCGCACCAACAAGCGCCGCGGTGGTGGCACCGCGAAAGGCCCCAAGCCCCGCGACTACGAATACCACCTGCCCAAGAAGGCCGTCCGCGCCGCGACCCGCATGGCCATCCTCAGCAAGTTCAAGGACGGCGAGGCGATCATCCTCGACGAGCTGAAGCTCACCGAAGTGAAGACGAAGGTCGTCGCCCAGACGCTCAAAAGCCTGCAGATCGGCGACAAGACGTGCCTCATCGGCATCGCGGCGAGCGATGTCGACGAGAAGCAGACCATCTATCTGTCGGCCCGCAACATTCGCGGCTGCCAGGTCTCCCCGACAAAGCTGTTCAACGCCTACTCGGTCCTCCGTCCCAAGCGCCTCGTGCTGACGAAGGCTGCTCTGACGGAACTGTGCGCGTCGGCGAAGTGGAAGTAAGTCCCGCCCCTGGCAAATCTGCCGAGGTCGTTCGATCCTGAGGTTCGGTCATGGCTCCCACGCAGGAAAAGACAGGTCGCTACGGTCCCCAACTCGAGGCGCACCAGATCATTCTGGCCCCCCTCGTGACGGAGAAGGGGACCCACCAGTCGACCAACGAGCACCAGAACGCGTACTCGTTCCAGGTCAACCTCTGGGCCGACAAGCTGCAGATCAAGGCGGCGATCCAGGAATTGTTCAACGTCCGCGTCCTGGGCGTCCGCACCCAGCTGCGGCAGGGCAAGAAGCGCCGCTACCGCTTCAAGCAGGGCCGGCTTTCGAACTGGAAGAAGGCCATCGTCAAGCTGCACCACGACGACAAGATCGAATTCTTCTGAGATCGGACCTGCGCTCGCGGGCTGAGATCTAGCTGTTGCCGATGGCTGCATCAAGCTGTCGGATGGATGTTGAGGACAACATGGGCATTCGCAACTACAAGCCGGTGACAGCGGGACGACGCGGGGCGTCGGTCAGCGACTTCGTCGAACTGACGAAGAAGGGCAACAACCCCGAGAAGTCGCTGCTCAAGCCCGCCAAGAAAAAGGGCGGCCGCAACTTCCAGGGCGTCGTCTGCTCCCGGTTCCGTGGCGGCGGCCACAAGCAGATGTACCGCATCATCGACTTCAAGCGCCGCAAGGACGGCGTTTGGGCCACGGTGGTCAGCATCGAGTACGACCCCAACCGCACGGCCCGCATCGCCCTGCTTGAGTACGAAGACGGCGAGAAGACCTACATCATCGCTCCTGAAGGCCTCAAGGCCGGCGACCGCTTGATGAACGGCCTCGAAGCCGAGCCTCGCGTCGGCAACTGCATGCCGCTCAAGAAGATCCCGGTCGGCATGAACGTCCACAACATCGAGCTGCAGCCGGGTCACGGCGGGCAGATCTGCCGCAGCGCCGGTTCGTCCGCGACCCTCGGCGCCCGCGAAGGGGCCTGGGCGCAGATCACGCTGCCGTCGGGCGAAGTGCGCCGCATCCCGTCCGACTGCCGCGCCACCATCGGCGTCATCAGCAACTCGGACCACATGAACGTGACCTTGGGCAAGGCGGGCCGCAAGCGTTGGATGGGCCGCAAGCCCCACCAGCGTGGCACCGCCCAGAACCCGGTCAGCCATCCGATGGGTGGCGGCGAAGGCCGCACCGCCGGTGGTCGCCATCCCTGCGGTCCGACGGGCGTGCTCGCCAAGGGTGGCAAGACCCGCAAGCGTCGCAAGCCGTCCAGCAACGCCATCGTGCGTCGACGCCGTCCGGGCAAGCATCATTGATGAGCATGCATGCGTTGAGCTTGCATGGTTGAGCTTGCATGGTTGAGCATCCGTGACATCGCAGAAATTTTCCCCTGGCCAAGTGCGGGAACATTCATAGAACACTAGTCCCCGCATGAGAGGGTTGAAATGGGACGTTCCGTTAAGAAAGGGCCGTACGTTGACGAACGGCTCTTCGGCAAGGTCGAGAAGCAGCAGCGTGGCACGGGCCGCGAACCGATCAAGACCTGGGCCCGCGATTGCACGATTGTGCCCGATTTCATCGGCCACACGTTCCTGGTGCACAACGGGACCAAGTTCATCAAGCTGTTCGTGACCGAAGACATGGTCGGCCACAAGATGGGCGAGTTCTCGCCGACCCGGACCTTCCGAGGCCACAGCGGTGGCAAGGCGAAGTCCGGTCCCGGCAAGTAGTATTAGGGGAGCCGTGCGGAAGCCGAGATCGAACGTGGTTCTCTCGCTTCGCTTGCTCTCCAATGGATCCCGGGGTGGAGCAGTGGTAGCTCGCCAGGCTCATAACCTGGAGGTCG
>JAYSSW010000518.1:0-8168 GCA_043720335.1 Planctomycetia bacterium | reverse complement strand
CGCCATTCTCTCCAGTCATGCGGGGACGGTGTCGCGGCTCCCATGCATCTGTCTTACAGCGCAAGAAGTTTAGTTCTTTGCGCAGCGATCAGTAGCTCAGCAGAAGCAGGTCGTGAAAGCGAGCCGCCGCGACCTCGCCGCCGTCATCACGCAGCGCCGCACCGCTGCGACCACCGTGGCCGCCACGATGATCCTCGCCCACATGGCCGGCATCCGCTTGTTCGCGACCGGGGGCATTGGCGGCGCTCACCGCGACACCCATCCCTGGGACATCTCCGCCGACCTCACCGAGCTTTCCCGCACCCCCGTCGCCGTCGTCTGCGCCGGCGCCAAGAGCATCCTCGACATCCCGCGCACGCTCGAAATCCTCGAAACTCAAGGCGTGCCCGTCATCGGGTTCGGCACCAACGAATTCCCCGCGTTCTACGTCCACTCCAGCGGCGAACGCACGTCCGCCCGCGTCGACTCCGCGGATGAAGCCGCCGAGCTGCTGCACAACCACTGGGCGTTCGGCGGGGCCGGCATCGTCCTCGCCCAGCCCGTCGACAAGCACATCGCCATCGATCCCGAAGCGTTCATCGACGCGCTCACCTCCGCCGAGAAGCAGGCGGTCGGCATCGGCGTGCGCGGCCGCGAGCTTACGCCGTTCCTGCTCAAGCGGATCGCCGAGATCACCGACGGTCAGTCGCTGCGCGCCAACCACGCGCTGATCCTCGCCAACGCCCGTCTCGCCGCCCAGGTCGCCTGCTCCTTCGCGCGGCAGCACGGCGCGGATCGCTGATCCCACCCCGCACGTATCATGACCATTCATCGATTCATCAAGCTCGCTGCCGCGAGGCGGCGGGGTCGCTGCGTGTGCTGACCCCGCCGCCTGACGGCAGCGGGCTTGATACGGTCATTGATCCCTGACAGCTGACCCCTGATACCTGCCCCCTGCCGAAAGCGGAGCGTGAATGTTCTCCTGGTATCCCGACTACGAGTACCTCTTCGCACAGGTTCAGCTCTCGCTTTTCATGCTCGGCATGGGGGCGACCCTGTCGTTCGGCGACTTCGCCGAGGTGTTCCGCAGGCCCCGTTCTTTCCTCTTCGCTCTCACGGGCCAGCTGCTGGTCATCCCCTGGGTCGCGGTCGCCATGAACATGCTGGGCTGGTGGGACGACGGCGTCGCGGTCGGGCTGATCCTCGTCGCCGCGATGCCGGGCGGGGCGATGTCGAAGTTCTTCACCTACTTCGGCCGGGGCAACGTCGCGCTCTCGATCTCGCTGACCGGGGTCGGCACGCTGGCGACGCTCTTCACCGTTCCACTCATGATGAAATGGCTGGCGTCGCGCTACCTCCCCGCCGACTTCGCCATGCCGGTCGGCTGGATCATGCTCGATGTCGGCCTGTTCCTGGTCCTGCCCGTGCTGGCAGGCATGCTCCTCGGCCGCAGATGGCACTCCCAGCGGCTCCGCTTCTCGAAGGTCTGCGTGCGGATCGGCCTCGCCGTCGTTGTCGTGATGGTCGCCGGCTCGCTGGGCAGCGGCCGCATCCGCCCCGGCCAGCACGGCTGGACGGTCCCGCTCGCGATCATCCTGTTCTGCCTGGTCGGCATGCAGATCAACATGCTGCCGTTCCGGCTGTTCCATTGGTCGCGCGCCGACCGGCTTTCCGCCGGCATCGAAGCGACCATGCGCAACACGAACCTCGCGCTGCTGCTCATGGCCCGGCTGTTCCCGCCATCCGACAACGCTGCAGCGAACGAACTGGGGGGTGGCGTGCTGTTCGTGGTCCTCTTCTACGCCGCCGCCGCGATGGGAGCGGGCCTGCTGCTTTCGTTCAACCACCGCCGCATGCACCGCAACGCCGAGCTTGCAAGCGATGCACCGCGGCCATGAAACGCAAGCTGCGTGATTCTTGGCAATCTCAACGCCGGATGAACTGCAGAATGCCCTGGGCGACGGGGTCGTTGGTGCTGATCGCGCTGAAGACGATCGAGTTGTGGTTGCGGTTGTCGATCCTGACGAGCTGCGCCTCGCAGCCGTTCTTCAGCAACGCGCGATGGAACTCGTCGGCCATCTCCGGCAGCATTGGCAGGTCTTTCTCGGCGGAGAAGAGCAGGAACGGCGGCAGGCCGGGGCGGACGTGGCTCACCGGCGACGCCTTCTCGCGCGCCTGCGCGTCGCGGCCGAACGCGGGCGTGAACACGTCGAGGCTGAGCGGGAAGCCGGGCAGCGCGGCCAGCATCGGGCCGTTGCGCAGGTTGTCGCCGCGCAGCGGCGCCATCACGTCGAGGCCGAACGAAACGGGCGTCGCCCCGCCGAAGCGGACTTGCAGCTTCTCGGTCGGGATGCGGTAGACGCCGCTGATCGCGATGACCCCCTTGAGATCGCTCGAGCGCATCCCCTCGGCTTTCAAATACGTCTCATCGGTCGCGAGCAGCGCGACGAGATGGCCTCCTGCGGAATGGCCGGCGAGGTACAGGTTGCTCGGGTCGCCGCCATGCTCGGCGATGTGGCTGCGGGTCCACGCGACCGCCTTCGCCACGTCCTGGACATGGTCGGGGTGCTTCGCGCCGGGCGACAGCCGATAGTTCGGCATCGCCACGCCGATCCCCTGGCTGGCGAGGAATTCGCCGACCGACGAGTACAGCCCGCAACAGCGGTTGTCGCCCACGACCCAGGCGCCGCCGTGAACCAGCACCACGACCGGGTAATCTGTGCGGTCCTTCGGCAGATAAAGGTCGAGTCGATGGCGGGCTTCCTTCGAGCCGAGATCGTCGCAGTATGGCACGCTCTTGATCGTGACGACTTCGCACGAATCGACCCACGACCCATCGTGCGGCTTCCACAGCGTCATGTCGCTCACGCGGCAGCCTTGCAATGCGACGAACGACGCGGCGCCGACCAGCAGCATCAACCAGCGCACCGGGCGATTCGCGTCCATGCCAGCGGCCCCTGTCGATCCCGCGCCGTCCGACGAACGCCGACAACGGAGCGGAAAAGTGCCGCCTTATACCAGCCCGATGCCGGGGAGCAAGGCCAGATCGATCAAGCGAGGCTTACTTCGTGTCGAACTCGACTTGCACATGGACCAGGTCGTTTGGCGTGACTTCCAGCTGGACCGCGTCGCCGGTGCGATTGGCTTCGAGCAGGAATTGGCCGCGTGCGTCGAGCACGACGGCGCGCTGTGGATCGCGGACGCAGCGGAACTCGGCCAGGCCGCTGTAGCCGGAACACTCGAAGAAGCGCGCGGTGACGGCGTCGCGCGTCGAACCGTCGTCGCGCGGCTCCAGCGTGCCAGGCTTCATCCGCGTCAGCAGCAGGTTCGACGCGTCGATGTGGAACAGCCAGCCCGCCGCGCCGATGTGCGGCGGGCCTTTCGTCGTCGGCACCACCGCGAGTGGCGACGCGTAGCCAAGCGCGGTTTGCACCGGCTGCTCGCGGTCGAGCGCGATGCCGAAGTCGAACACGGTCGCCGTCTCGCCTTCCGGGACGAGGATCGTGTCGAGCATGCGGCCCCCCTGCCGCAGGTGGAACGGCAGGCCGCCGGTGAAGATCGTGGTGTTGAACGGCGGCGTGCGGAGGTCGATGAAGTCGGGCGTCTGCGGGCGCGGGTGCATGCTGACGTAGCCGGTGCTGGTGACGCTGCGGACCAGCGTGGCCCGTTCGTCGCGCCAGGCGAAGCGGGCGCCGTAGTAGGCGTGCCAGCCGTAGCCTGCGGGGGGCTGCACCGGCTGAAGTTCGATGCGCATCTCCAGCAGCGGCCGGCCCAGCCAGACGCGGTAACGCTGGCGGAAGTTGGCGAGCACCTGCTGCTGCTCGCCGAGGAGGACGCCGCTGGCGGTGATCTCGCCGAGGGCGGGGCCGGTCGAGGTGACCTTGATCTCGGTCGCCTGCATGCGGCCCTGGTCGGCCGACGGATGGAAGACGAGCCGCTGGCCGAGCCGATTGATGTTGGTTTTCTTGTCGCGGATCGCCTTCAGGCCGCCGGTGAGCAGATCGACCTCGACCTCGAAGAATTCGTTGCGCAGCGTGTTGCTGGCCGCGTCGGCGAGCTTCATGCGCGACGCCATCGGCTTGGTCCCCGGCGGCCCCTCGCGCGGCAGCCAGGCGAAGCCGAGCGCGGGCACCTCGACGATGGCGCGCAGATGGTTGCCGTCGAGCTGGCACGCTTTCACGATGCCTTCGACCGGGATCGGCCTGGTGGCGCCGTCCCATTCGACGATGGCCCGGCGGGCGAAGCCGCACGGGTTCAGCACCATCACACCGGGCTGGTTGTCGGCGGATCGCGCTTGCAGCCGCGCCGCCAGCGCGGTCGTGATCCGTGTCTCGCAAGCGTCGAGCGCGGCCGGCGCTGCGGCGTCGACGTGGCACTCGGCCTCCTTCTCGATCGCGGTCAATTCCTTCTCGGCGTTCAGCGTGTCGCGTGCGCCGCTCAGCGAACGCAGCAGTGCGGCATACGTCCAGCATGCATCGATGCGGCGACGCGTGCGCAGGTGCCGGGCGAAGCTGCTGACCGGGTCGGCGACCTTCGCGTCATGACGTTCCGTCAAAAAGTCGTAATGGAAGTCGTCGGCGGTCAGGGCTGACGGATACTCGCCGGGCGAGATCTGGCTGAAATAGCGGGAGAACGTCTCCCAACTCCCCATCACCGGGCCGAGCTTCGCCAGCTCCATCAGATCGCGATACCACGGCGCGTCGGGCTTGCCACGATGCAGCAGCGCAAGCGTGGCGACGTGGTCCTCGCGGGTCGTCTTGAACCAGAAATGGCCAAGGTTGAAGAACGTCTCGGCGCTGTCGGCCGGCTTCGGCGCGCGGACGAACGCGTCGACCGTCTTGCCGTCGGCGGAAGGCCAGCTCACCGTGCACTGCGTGTAGTGGGGCAAGCCGGAGACGTCGTCGAACGTGAGGAACAGCGTCCGCAGCAGCCCGTTCGTGCTGAGCAGCAGCGGCAGGTGCGGATGGTAGCCGAACCGCCTGCGGGCATAGACGCGGATCTCGGCGCCGAGCAGTTCCTTCGCCCGGTCGAGGCCGTGGCGCAGGTTCCAGAGCTGCGAATCGAGAGGCAGCAGCGGGTCTTCGCGTTCGAGGTAGCCGCCGCCGCACACCTCGGAATGCTCCGCCTGCACGGCGCCGCGCAGCTTGGCGAACGTGCCGGGCTGCGTGTCGGCGAGCACCTCCAGCGTGCGCGTCGCGGCGAGCACGTTGATCGGGTTGCCCAGCTCGAAGCCGGCGGGCCAAGGCTGATCGACGCTTTTCTCATCGACCATCAACACGTCGAGCAGATGGATCGTGACGGGATAAAGCACCTCGCGCGCCGACACCAGTTTCGCGACCGCCGCTTGCAATGGCTCACGCCAGTCGGTCGGCGGCAGCGGCGCGTCGAGCGGCGGCGTTTCCTCCTCGAAGGCGCGAGGAGCTTCGACTTCGTGCGACGAGGAAGCCATGCCCGGTTCCGTGCCGTAGGAATCGGCGAGGTCGCTGGCCGGCGGCGCGGTCGGCTCGACGGCTGACGCGGTCGGCGTGAAAGGCAGGCCGGCTTTCAACGCGACCGCTTGCTGCACGTCGTCCCAGAAGCCAGCCCGGTCGAGCAGGTTGTCGTGCTGCATCGCCTCGGCCAAGGACGACAGCAGCAGATGGCCCAGGCCGACGCCGAAGAACGGCGCGAGTTCGTCGTCGGGCAATCGCAATCCATCGCGCCAGCCGAACGCGGGGACGCCGTCGGCGTGCAGCGCGACGCGCAGGTTGGCGAGCGTGGTCGCACGGTCGGGGGCGGCCTTGAAGACGAGGGAGCCGGCCAGCTTCACGCGCTGGTCCCAGTCGTCGGGCAGGTACGCGGGGGGCGTTTCGGGCAGGACGTAGATCGTGCCGGGCTTGGGCTGGTCGTGGTCGTACGGCGAGTCGCAGCGGGGCGCTTCGCTGGCCTGCCAGAGCAGCGCCGGATGCCACAGCGCCGTCCAGGCGTTCAACCAGCACGCCATGTCCTCGTCGGCCAGCGTGAGCGAGTTTTCCGCCGGGTAGCGGTACGGCGACAACAGAACCAGTTCATGCGTGTTCATGGGGAGGGTTTATCCG
Organism: Planctomycetia bacterium; assembly: GCA_043720335.1. Taxonomy (GTDB): domain Bacteria; phylum Planctomycetota; class Planctomycetia; order Gemmatales; family Gemmataceae; genus JAYSSW01. The sequence continues at coordinate 2,112 of JAYSSW010000518.1, read as the reverse complement.
TCCGCAAGGCAAAAGCAAGCGGCGCCAATCGCCTCGCACGCCGCAACCTTCCTTGCATTCGACGCGGGGCTGGCGGAGAATGATTGCAGCACCAAATCGGCTTCATTGACGGAGACCGCCATGCCGGACGACGACGATTTCCTGCGCAAACAAGTGGAAGGGCACCTGCGCGGCATGCACGCGGCGGGCCTCGGCTGGTCGCCACTGGCGGCGGCGCTGGAGATCCAGACGACCGATCAATCGAACGGCGTCGTGCTGCCCGGCTCGCTCTTCGCCGAGGCCGTGCCGGCGGCTGCGGTCGTCCCCCTGGAGGAGCGCCGCACGGCGCTGAAGCTGCTCGCCGACGAGGTGAAGGGCTGCGTGAAGTGCGCCGAGCTTTGCTCGACGCGCACGCAGACCGTGTTCAGCGACGGCCCGATCTTCGCGGAGCTTTGCTTCATCGGCGAAGCGCCGGGCGCTGACGAGGACGCGCAGGGCGTGCCGTTCGTCGGGGCGGCGGGGCAGCTTCTGAACAAGATCATCGCCGCGTGCGGCATGAAGCGCGAGGAAGTCTACGTCTGCAACATCCTGAAGTGCCGGCCGCCGGGCAACCGCACGCCGCAGCCGAACGAGGCCGCCAACTGCCGCGATTTCCTGGAACGGCAGATCGAGCTTGCGAGGCCCAAGTACCTCTGCGCGCTCGGCGGCTGCGCGGCGACCAACCTGCTGCAAACCACTGTGCCGCTCGGCAAGCTGCGCGGCAAGTTCCACGACTTCAAAGGCATCCCCGTCCTCGTCACCTACCATCCCGCGTACCTGCTGCCGCACCGCAGCCCGGAGAAGAAACGCGACGTGTGGGAAGACATGAAGCTGCTGATGGCGAAGATGGGCCGCACGATCCCGAAGGCGTGACGAGGGATGATTGATTCGCGCAACGAAGTGCGGTCGGCGACCGGGAGGACAACCAAGCCTCGCAACTTCGGTCAACGCTCGCTGCGCGGCTCGCGCAGCATCAGGTCGCCAACGGCGGTTCGCGGATCCTTGCCTTCGTAGAGCACGTGGTACACCTCGGTTGTGATCGGCATCGGCACGCCCATCTGCTTCGCCCTTTCGTGAACGCTGCGCGCCGTGTAGACCCCCTCGGCCACCGTGCTCGTGCTGGCGTGGATCTGCGCCAGCGACTCGCCCTGCGCGAGCCGCAGGCCGACGGCGCGGTTGCGGCCATGCTTGCTGATGCAGGTGGTGATGAGGTCGCCCATGCCAGCCAAGCCCCAGAAGGTCTGCGGCTCGGCGCCGAGCGCCACGCCGAAGCGTGCCATCTCGGCCAGGCCGCGCGTCAGCAGCGACGATTTGGCGTTGTCGCCGAAGCCGAGGCCGTCGCAGATCCCCGCCGCGATGCCGATCACGTTCTTCAGCGCCCCGGCCAGTTCGACGCCGACCAGGTCGAGGTTCGTGTAGACGCGGAAGCGATCGGTGCTGAAACACATCTGCACCCAGCGCGCCAGCCCCAGATCGTCGCTTGACGCGACCAGCGTGGTCGGCTGGCCACGCGCGACTTCCTCGGCGTGGCTCGGCCCGCTCAGGACCGCCAATGCGCGTGGGCCGAGCAGTTGGCGAAGGATCTCGGTCGGGCGCAGGAACGTCTGCACCTCGATTCCCTTCGACAAGCTGAGGATCGGCACGCCGCTCGGAATGAACGTGGCGAGCGATGACAATGCGGTGCGAAGATGCACCGTCGGGATCGCCGAGACGATCAGGTCGACGCTCTCGACCGCGACGCCGGGGTCGGCGGTCAGCTGGATCGCGTCGGGGATCGGCACTCCGGGGAGCAGCCGCACGTTCTCGCGGCGCTGCTGCAGCTCGGCCGCGTTGTCGGGGCGGGCGCTCCAGAGGACGACGCGATGGTCCGGGTTCTGGGCCAGCACCAGGGCGGTGGCGGTCCCCCAGGCGCCGGCGCCAAGGATGGCGAATCGGGTGGGCACGTCAGTTTCTCCGGCAAGAATTCCTGGTCGGCGTGGTCGTTCAACTCGCCCTGTCCGGCAATTATAACCCGACCGGCGCCGGTGTCCCTCGCCAACCCTCGAATCATGAAGAATGATGCAAGTCGCGCGAGCGGGCAGGCCGATATGTCAG
>JAYSSW010000517.1:0-1742 GCA_043720335.1 Planctomycetia bacterium | reverse complement strand
TCGCCGTTCGCTTGCCTCGCATCGTCGCGCGGGGCTGCCTCGCTTGCGCTTCGGGCTCAGAATACGGTCGCCGTTCGCTTGCCTCGCATCGTCGCGCGGGGCTGCCTCGCTTGCGCTTCGGGCTCAGCGAAAAGCGACAAAAGCCATCGCAGAACTACTTCTTCCACAGCCCTTCCGGCACGGCGTGTTCCGCGGCCGCCGGCGCGGGGACGCCGAGGACTTCGGCGAGGATGCTCGCCAGCGACTGCGGGGCGATACGCTGCGCGCGCGGGCCGGGCTGCACCTTCGGGCCCATCACGATCAACGGCACGTGCGTGTCGTACGGGTGAGGCGTGCCGTGCGTCGTGCGGTACGACTCGATCTTCTCCGGGTTCTTCGACAGGATCGCCTGCGAGAAGAGACAGTTCGGCGCCAGGATCGCCATCACGTCGCCGCTCCCTTCGGGATGGAACGACTTCCGCACCATCAGCGCGATCGGATCCTTCGGAGCGTCGTCGGCCAGCATCTCGGTGCGCGTGTAGGCGGAGTGGACGCCGGGCTGTTTCGCCATCCAATCGGCGAGGGCGCGCTCGACGACCTTCTGGTCGAGCTTCAGCTCCTTCAGCACCGGCTGGTTGAGGTAGATCCACGGGTTCGCCTTCCTCGGCACGAGCAGCCAAGGGATCTTCTCGCCCGCCGCGAACTTCTCGTTGAGGAACATCTCGGCTTGCGTGGTCATCAGCGCCGGATCGACGCGGCCCGCCTTGCCCCCCTGCTTCGCGGTCCACTCCGGCAGCGGGCAGACGCCGTGGTCGGCGCTCAGCGCGACGGTGTACTTCCCCTTGCCGACCTTCGCGTCGAGGAATTGCAGCAGGTCCTGCATCATCGCGTCGGAGCGGAGCGTGATGTCGAGCACCTCCTGCGAGTCCGGCCCCCAGCAGTGGCCGACGAAGTCGTTGCTGGAGAAGCTGACGCAGAGCAGGTCGGTGGTGTCGCCTTGGCCGAGCTTCTCGGCGACGATGCCCGCCTTGGCGAACTCGACGAGCAGCTCGTTGCCCATCGGCGAGTTGTAGACGGCGTCGAAGAAGCGTTCGGGGTTCTTGCGGTCGAGCATCTGGAACGGGTGCGGGAAGGTCGGCCCCTGGTCGTAGCCGGTCCCTTCGCCGTCGAAGTCGTCCGGCCCGCTGTGCTTGACGTAGTCGAGGTCGGGCCGCAAGCGTTCCCATTTCTTGTTCAGCCACTGCTCGGCGCGGCGTTCCCTGTTGAAGCCGCGCACCCAGGAATGCGTGAGGGCGCGGTAGTGCGGCGAGGTCTCGAACTGGCCGAACTCGTCGGCCCAGTAGACCATCTGCGAATGGGAGCCGGCCAGCAGGATCGCGGAGCGGGGCTTCAGCGAGAACGACGCGATGCGGGCCCGGCCGGTCAGCACGCGCAGCAGCACGTCGCCGAGCGATTCGACCTTGCGGCGGTACGGGCTGGCGCCGCTGCGCTTGTCGTCGGGCGCCGGCGTGACGGACGACACCGACTCGCCTGACACGCGGTCGTACCAGTCGTTGGCGATGACGCCGTGCTTGTAGGGCGACGTGCCGGTCATCAGCGACGTGTGCCCGGCGGCGGTCAGCGTGTAGGCGTAGGGGTAGTCGCAGTTCGTGAAGTGGGCGCCCTCGTTCATCAGGCGCTTGAAGCCCCCTTCGACGAACAACGGCTCCCACTTCGGAAGGTAGACGCCGCGAAGCTGGTCGAAGACGACGACGACGACGAGC
>JAYSSW010000516.1:0-3904 GCA_043720335.1 Planctomycetia bacterium | reverse complement strand
ATGCCGCTGAAGATGCGCGGGCATGGTGTTCACGTCAACGGTCAGCAGAATGCGATCCTCTCGCTCCGCCCAAAGCAAGATTTCTTCGTCCTACACGCCCAGCGACAAATCCGGCGGATCGCCCACACGAACCGCGTCAATGGGCAAGCTCGCGCTCAGGTTGTGGCGCTGAATCGCCGCCCAAAGCGGTCCTCTCAAATGCTCGTCCAGCACGAATCGGATCATCGATCATCAAGTGGCTCGTGTTTCTTCGATGTGGTGCAACATGCTCAACCGTTCGCGTAGCTCCGCGAGGTTCAAGTGCTTCGCGGAAACCTTCCGCTGCTCGTCCAGCTCCTTCTGGCACGCCTCGACATAGCCGTCCACCTCCAACCGGTTCTCCAGATAGAACGCGATGGCCTTGTGGAGCGTTGCGAGCGAGATGTCGGGAAACTGGCACGCCAACATCTCGGCGGAATAGCCTTCGTTGTAGTAATGGACGAAGTGATACAAGCCGATGCGGCGGCCTGTGAAACGGATCTCGCCTGTGGATTCTCGCTTCAAGAAATCGGGAAGGTTCATGGCAGTCTCCTGAACTCGGACTTCCTTCCATCTTACCGCATGCGATGCGATCAAACTCCCGCTTCGACCTCGACCGCGCCCGCCTGCGCGGTGATCGCCTTCAGGTGCAGCTTGAAGGCGAGGCCGTGCTTGGCGGCGCCTTGCTCCAGGTCGGCGAGGATCTCGTCGCCAACGACGCGGATCCACGGCTCGCTGGCGGCGACCTTCTCGATCTCCTTCATCACGGCGCTCTTGAAGATGTTGCCGGGGATGCCCATCGCGGTGAAGTGGGCCAGCTTCACGACAGCGACCCCGTCGCGGACGCCGACCTCCCAGACCGTCTCGAAGCCGACGTTGAAGAAGAACTCGTACTGCCCCGTGACGTGGACGCCGTCGGGCGCCAGCACGATCTTCAAGTCCTCGATCGGCTGGTCGGCGGGCAGATGCCGCTTCGCCAGGCCGTTCAGGTCCGACTCGGTGATCGTCAGCCGCAGCGCTTGAATTTCCATGTTGGCTCCAGGGGTCCGAAACGCGGACGCCTACTTCAAAAATTCCCGGCTTCTTTACGATTTTACGAAGGCGAAGGGGGCGGCGTGACGGTAATGTAATCCTCGTTCCAGCAATCGGCGATGGGAGACACCATGAAACGCATCCTTCTCGCGGCGGCGGCGCTCTGTCTGGTTCTGTCGGCCATCGGGCTTTCGGGGACCGGCCCGAAGCTCGCCCCCTCCGACGTCCAGATCGAGACCGAGGCCCGCAACCCCTGGACCAACCTCCGCTTCAACAACGCCCCGGAGACGTTCCACTTCGCCGTCGTCAGCGACCGCACCGGCGGGCACCGTGGCCGCGTCTTCTCGCAGGCGGTCGAGCAGCTCAACCTGCTGCAGCCGGCGTTCGTGCTGTCGGTGGGCGACCTCATCGAAGGCTACACGAAGGACAAAGCGCGGATGGCGAAGGAATGGAAGGAGTTCCAGACCTACGTCCATCGCTTGCAGATGCCGTTCTTCTACGTGCCGGGCAACCACGACGTGGCCAACGCGGCCATGACCGACGAATGGAAGGACCGCTTCGGCCGCCGCTACTACCACTTCGTCTACCGCGACGTGCTGTTCCTGGCCTGCTGCTCCGACGACCCTGCCGAGTCGGACGACAAGGGCAAGTCGTACAACGGCAAAATGAGCACGGAACAGATCGCCTACTTCCAGAAGGTGCTGGCCGAGAACAAGGGGCCGGGCCACGTCGTCGTCTGCGTCCACAAGCCGCTCTGGACCCACGACAACCTCGAAACCAACGGCTGGCTGGAGATCGAGAAGGCGCTGCAGGGCCGCAACTACACCGTCTTCGCCGGGCACGTCCACCGCTACCAGAAGTTCGTCCGCCAGGGCATGAACTACTACCAGCTGGCGACCACCGGCGGCGGCAGCCGGCTGCGCGGCATGGCCTACGGCGAGTTCGACCAGATCGCCTGGATCACGATGAAGAAGGACGGCCCCGTCATCGCCAACATCCTTCTCGACGGCATCTACCCCGAGGACCTGCGCAAGCCGATCACCGACGAGGAAGGGGTCATCGTCTACAACCGCAAGCCGACGCATCCCGTCACCGGCAAGATCACCTTCGACGGCGCCCCGGCCGCCAACGCCCAGGTCATGTTCTGGCTGGTCGACGAGAAGGACGCCAAGAAAGCGACCCGCGTGGCCGACGCGTTCATCGAAGCCGACGGCAGCTACACGCCTTCGACCTACCAGAACCTCGACGGCCTGCCGGTCGGCGACTACCGCGCGACGGTCGCGCTGCGCCAGCCGTTCTTCGAGCCGAGCGGCAAGCTCGGCGCCAACCGCTATCCGGAGAGATATTCCAAGCAGGCCGAAACGCCGCTCACCGCCACCGTGAAGAGCGGCCCGAACGTCATCAACTTCGATCTGGCACGCTGATCGCCTCGCTTCGCTACAATCAACCAAGCCCACGGCACCTGTCGCCATGGGCTTTTCTGTTGACAAGAATGGAACCACAGAGACACAGAGAGCACAGAGCAAAGACAGGAGGAGTGGAAGGAACCGCGACTGGCAAGGAGCGGCGAAATCGCGCAACGATGAGAAAGTTGCCTGCTCCACTCCTCTGCCTTTTCTCTGTGTTCTCTGTGCCTCTGTGGTTAGGCCTTTTGTGATTCAACATGCTGCGCGATCGTCTTCCTCTGCTCGTCACCGGCATCGCCGGCGTGGCGGGCCACAACGCCTTCCACCACCTCCAGCGCCGCTACCCCGGCCAAGTCATCGGCGTGAGGCCGCACCAGACCTGGAAGCTGGTCGGCGACGGCGTCGTCGCGCGGGACGCCGAGGACGCCGACGGCATGCGCCGGCTCTTCGACGCCCACGGCTTCCGCAGCGTGCTGAACTGCGTCGGCAACTGCGCGCTGAAGTCGTGCGAACTCGACCCCGGCATGGCCCAGCTCGTCAACGTCCAAAGTGCCATCGCCATCGCCGACAACGTGCGCCGGCACGATTGCCGGCTCGTGCATCTGTCGTGCGATCTCGTCTATTCGGGCGATGGCGACGGCGGCTACGTCGAGACCGATCCGACCGATCCCGTCACCGTGTACGGCAAGACGATGGTGCAGGCCGAGGAAGTGGTGCGGGCAATGATGCCAGGTGCCGCGATCCTGCGCATCTCGCTGCCGATGGGGCCGAGCTTCAACCGCCACGCCGGCGCCATCGACTGGATCCAGTCGCGCTTCCGCGCGAACCGCCCGGCGACGCTCTACTACGACGAGATTCGCTCCTGCACCTACTGCGACGATCTCAACGTCATCTTCGAGAAGATGCTGTCGAGCCACGCGAGCGGCGTCTTCCACTGCGGCGGCCCGCAGGCGTTGTCGCTGCACCAGATCGCCCAGGTCATCAACCGCGTCGGCGGCTACGACCCGCTGCTGCTGAAAGGCTGCCCGCGCCACGACGCCGGCCCGATGCCGCCGCGCGCGGGCAACTGCAGCATGGTCAGCGCGAAGCTGGCTCGCGAACTCGGCGGCGAACCGTTCCATCCCTGGCCGGTCGGCGACGACCTCCAGCCGACAAGCCGCGACTGGCACCTCGACCGCCACGAGCACGCCTCGCCGCAGCTGCTCGCGGAGCGGCTGTGCCGCAACCCGGCGCTGCATGGAGCCGCCGCGTTGCGTTGATTCACGGCCGATACGATTCGCGGGCTAATTTGACGCGATGATCGCTTGCAGCGCGGCGAGAATGCCACCGACGTTGTCGATGAAAAGGCGGTCGCGGTCGATGGTCGCACGGTCCGCTTCGAGGCGAAGGAACTGCCACACTTCGCCCGTCGTGACGCAGCCATGAACGACGCGGGAAGGCGAGCCAGC
>JAYSSW010000515.1:0-8183 GCA_043720335.1 Planctomycetia bacterium | reverse complement strand
CTCGCCCAGCAGAAGACCATCGAGCTGCTCAAACGCCTCCCCGACGTGCGCAATCTCCTTGAGATCGACGTGCAGTACGCCTACCTCGGCGACCCGGCCGCGAAAAGCCACCACGAGATCATCTTCTGCTACCCCGGCCTCGACGCCGTCACCGTCTACCGCGTCGCCCACGAACTTCTGCTGCTGGGCGTCCCCCTCATCCCGCGCATGATGACCGAGCACGCCCACTCCAAGACCGGCATCGACATCCACCCCGGCGCCCGCATCGGCCCCGGCTTCTTCATCGACCACGGCACCGGCGTCGTCATCGGCGAGACCTGCGACATCGGCCAGCGCGTCAAGCTCTACCAGGGCGTCACCCTCGGCGCCCTCAGCTTCCCGCGCGACGCCGCGGGCAACATCATCCGCGGCATGAAACGCCACCCCACCCTCGAAGACGACGTCGTCGTCTACGCCAACGCCACCATCCTCGGCGGCGACACCGTGGTCGGGCACCACGCCGTGATCGGGTCGAGCGTTTGGCTGACGCACAGCGTCGAGCCGTACACCGTCGTCACGCTGGAGAAGCCGTCGCTGCGCATCAAAGGCCCCGAGGTCCGCAGAAGCGACCCCGAAGCGAACGTGTTCTTCTACGAGATCTGAAGCGGGCGGCGGCGGGCGACTCACTTCTTGCCGATGCAGAACAGGGCGTGCTGCGTGCGGACGAAGAGCTGGCCCTGCGAGACCGCCGGCGACGAGTAGCAGGCGTCGCCGAGCGGGTTGCTGCTGACCAGCTCGAACGATCCGCCAGCTTTCAAAACATAGGTGACGCCGGCGTCGTCGGTCAGGTAGACGTGCCCGTCGGCGAGGACCGGCGAGCCGCTGTGGTGGCTGCCGAGCTGCTCCATGAAGACGCGCTTGCCGGTCTTCGACTCGAAACACGACAACCAACCACTGTCGGAGATCATGTAGAAGTAGCCCGGGACGGCGAGCGGCGACGGGACGTACGACGCCTTCTTCGCGGTCGTCCTGCTCTCGTGCCAGGCGACGCCCGACTTGGTCACGTCGCCGGTCTTGTCGGGGCGGATCGCCAGGTTGTGGTAGTCGGGGAAGCCGGCGGTCATGAAGAACAGCCCGTCGCCGTACACCAGCGACGCGACGAACTGCTCGGTGGGGCCTTTGAAATGCCAGATCTGCGAGCCGGTGTCGGGGTCGTAGCTCGCCACCGACATGGAGCCGGACAGGACCATCTGCATGCGGCCCCCCGCCTCGACGATGAGCGGCACGCAGTACGAGCGCGTGCGGTTGGGGCGGTCGATGCGCCAGCGCTCCTCGCCCGTCTTCTTGTCGAGCGCGACGACGAACGCCTCGGCGTCCTGGTCGCCGTTGACGATGACCTTGTCCTTGTACAGCACCGGGGCGCTGGAGAACCCGTGGCGAGAATAGAAGCGGCCCGGCAGCTTCTCCCACACCTTCTCGCCGGCGTAGTCGTAGCACGCGACGACGATCTCCGGCACCATCGTCGCGGGCAGCGGGCTTTTCTCGCGCGGCTTCGACGGCGGGGCGTCGTCCTTCGTCGCCGGGCGCACCCGCACGAAGCTGACGTAGACGTGCTTGCCGTCGGTCGCCGGCGTGCTGCTGGCGTAGCTGTTGAGCGAGTGCTTCGGCTCCAGGGGCGACAGCACCACGTCGCGCTGCCACAGCACCTTGCCGCTTCGGCGGTCGAGGCAGACCAGCACGCGCTTCTGCTCCTTCAGGAGACAGCTGGTGACGAACACATGGTCGCCATGCACGACCGGCGACGAATGCCCGACGCCCGGCAGGTCGGCCTTCCAGGCGATGTTCTCGGTCGCGGTCCACTTGAGCGGCAGGTTCTTCTCGGTCGACGAGCCGTCGAGGCGCGGCCCGCGCCAGCTGGGCCAGTCCTCGGCGTGCAGCGTGGCGGTGAAGGCGAGCAGCGTCATCGCGGCGAGCAGCGGTCGTTTCATGGGGTTGGTTCCGTGCAGGTGGGATTGTCAGCGGAGAACGCCAATTTCGCACATCACGGGCCGCGACGCCATAAAAAACCACGCACGTTTAGCCGTTCGCCTACGGCGAGCGCGGACACGACCCCATGCCGCGATCCATTCGTGGTGCGTGGGTCGCGTCCACGTTCGCCGTAGGCGAACGGCTAAACTCGCGCCTCCATTGACGACATGGCGGCGCATCGCGAGAATAACGGAACCACGCTCCTTCTCTTCGCACATCGGCCTCCATGCGTATCGTCCATCTGATGGCTTCCCCGTTCTTCGGCGGCCCCGAAAGGCAGATGCTCGGCCTCGCCAGGCACATGCCGCCGGCGTACCAGCACGTCTTCCTGTCGTTCCCCGAACGCGGGCTTTGCCAGGCGTTCCTCGACGAAGTCGCGAAGCACGGCCTCGAAGGCCGCGCCCTCAAGCACAACGCGCCGCGCTTCGTCCGCTGCGTCAGCGAGGTCGCCAAGGAGCTGCGCCGGTATCGTGCCGACGTGCTCTGCTGCAGCGGCTACAAGCCCGACCTGATCGGCTGGCGGGCGGCGCGGCGTGTCGGCGTTCCCGTCGTCTCGGTGTCGCACGGCTGGACCGCAGCCACCTGGAAGGTGCGCCTCTACGAAGCGCTCGACCGCCGGGTGCTGCCCTGGATGGACGCCGTCGTTTGCGTGTCGAGAGCGCAGGCGGACAAGGTGCGGCGGGCGAAGGTGCCGGAGGCGAAGGTCGTCACCATCGTCAACGCCGTGAGTGCCGAAGCGTTCACGGCGCCGAGCCAGGAATATCGCGCGAAGCTGGAGGGGCTGTTCGCGACGCCGCCGAGGTGGATCGTCGGGGCGGCGGGACGGCTCAGCCCGGAGAAGGGGGTCGGCGTGCTGGTCGAAGCCGCTGCGGAGGTGCTGAAGCAACTCCCCGACGCCGGCTTCGTCGTGTTCGGCGACGGGCCGCTGCGCAGTGAGATTGAAGCCGCCATCGCCAAGCATCGGTTGCAGGGCCGCTTCGTGCTGGCGGGTTTCCAGAGCGACTTGAACGCCTGGCTGCCGAACCTGGACTTGGGGGCGATGTCGTCGTACACGGAGGGGCTGCCGGTGATTTTGCTGGAGACGTTCGCCGCCGGCGTGCCGATGGTGGCGACGGCGGTGGGGGGCATCCCGGAAGTGCTGGTCGACGGCGAGACCGGCCGGCTGGTCGCGCCGGGCGACCCGCAGGCGCTGGCGGAGCGGATCACCGAGCTGCTGCGCGACGAGCCGAGGCGACTGGAGATGGGGCGACACGCGCGCGACAAGGTGCGTGGAGAATTCTCATTCGCCCAGCAAAGCGAGCAGTACGAGGCGCTCTTCCAGCGACTATCGCGGTGATTTTCATCCACGAAGGACACGAAGGGGCACCAAGGAAGACAAAAGACAGGGAGACAAGGACGGGTGGATGGTCCTACTTGTCCCCGTGTCTTTCTTGGTGCCCCTTCGTGTCCTTCGTGGATCAATCCCGGACGATTTTTCGGCATCTGCTCTGTCGCGACCCCCGGTCGTGGTGGTACAATTCTGGGCAGCCTGCCGCTGGTCGCACAAGAATCCGCTCGCCGTTGCGAAACACCTGCAAGAGCCTTTTCGGTCTTCGCCAATCGCTAGGGAGGTGGCGGTTCGTCGGTTCCGCGTTGGTGGTTCCCTCTCTCCGGCAAGGAAAGTGAAGTCCCTCGCATGCAGCCCTACACCCAGCAGCAGCTCGCGCGCGTTTGCCGCCTTTTCATGGAGCACGCCTACGCGGACGCCTTCGACAAGATCCCGCCCAAGAAGCGGACCTACCTCGACCTGCCCGAAGACGGCGAACTGGCCGACTTCCTGCCTCCTTCGCCCGCAGCAGCGGGGATCGTCGAAGACATGGCGAAGCGCAAGGAAGGCCCGGTCGGCTACGAGCTGCGGCTCGGCTGCGCCCACTTCCCCCACCTGAAGCTGCGCATCCAGCACATGGACGACCACGGCCAGGAAGCCTGGGTCCACATGGTCGACACGCACGACGCCTTCTTCAGCAAGTTCGCCCAGGACACGACCCACCCCGAGGCCGGCCAGTGCCGCCGCATCGCCGAGCTGAACGGCAAGCTGAAGCGCACCATCGAGCACGCGCTCGACCAGGCCGGCATCCTCACGTCGAACGCGCTGCTGCGCAAGGGCCTGTCCGCGAAGCCGTAGGTCGCGCCGTTCGCCCGGGAATGAAAGGCAATTCGCCGTCGCCGGCTTACTCCTCGCAGGGCTGGCTTTTGCGCGCCTTCGTCAAGCGGAACCTGTTCCTGGTGCTGATGCTCGCCGCGCTGGCCGCGACCTTCGCCGCCCCGCGCACGCTGGAAGCTGCGACGCGCCACGTCGAGCCGAGGCTGACCGTCGCGGTGTCGCTGTTCCTGATGGCGCTGACGCTGCCGACGCGCTCGCTGCTCGGCGAGTTCGCCCGGCCCGCCGCTGCGCTGTGGGCGGTGCTGTTCAGCTACGGGTTCGCCCCCGCCGCCGCCTGGCTGCTCGGCTTGCTCGTCACGTCGCCCGACCTGCGTGTCGGCCTGCAACTCGCCAGCTGCGTCCCCTGCACCCTCGCCTCCGCCGTCCTCTGGACCCGGCTCGCCCATGGCAACGAAGCGACCGCCCTGCTCGCCGTGCTGGGCACCACCGTTTCCAGCTGGCTCGCCACCACGCTTTGGCTGCAAGTGACGACGGGCGCCGAGGTCGCCCTCAACTTCGCCGACATGATGCGCGACCTGGTCGTCAGCCTGGTGCTGCCCGTCGCCGCCGGGCAGCTGACGCGCGTTTGGCGCGCCGCAGCGACGCGCGCCGATCGCCACAAGCCGCTGCTCGGCGCCGTCGCCCAGGGCTTCGTGCTGGCCAATGTTTTGAAAGCGGGCGTCGCGGTCGGCTTCGTCCTGCACGCCGGCGAAGCCCGCCTCACGTCCAACTATGTCATTGCCGCGATCACGCTGCCGATCGGCCTGCACCTGCTGACGCTGTTCGGGGGCCACGCCAGCAGCGGCTGGCTCGGCTTCGACCGCCCCCGCCGCGTCGCCATCGCCTTCGCGTGCAGCCAGAAGACGCTGCCCGTCTCGCTGCTGCTGTTCCAGCGCTACTACCAGGATCTTTTTCCTCTAGCGATCCTGCCGCTGCTCTTCTACCACGTCGGCCAACTGATTTTCGACACCTTCCTCGCCGCGCGGTGGCGGGAGAAGGCGTTGGAAGAGACTTCAATCGGCCCGGAATGAGCCGCCGCAGCAGACCCCACTAACCCTGAGCGCAAGCGAGGGGATCGCGTGTCGACTCGCGGAATGAAAATATCTCCCAGCACGGTTTCCTGCGATCCCCTCGCTTGCGCTCAGGGTTAGTGAGGTCATGAAAGGTTTCGTTTCTGACCGTGCAAACGATCATCCAGCCACCCGTTTCGCACGCCAGCGCCACCACGCCCAGCATTCCCCTTCTCTCCCCGGAGCGAGTCGGTTGCCGGGCGGCATCGTACCACGAACGGACGCCGCCGCGAAGCGGCCTTTGCGCCGCGTGGCGAAGTTGGTACAACGCGGAAGCCCTTCGGTTCCCGCCGAGGGCGACGAAACTTCGGCCACGAATCCCTCGGCCGTGTGAAGCAGGAGAAGACGCATGCGTTCCGCCTGGATGACCGTTGTGGGCAGCTTGTTGATCGGCGGCGCCGTGCTGGCCCAGCAGCCGGGCGGCCTGCAGCCCCCTCCCCAGCAGCCCCCCGCCCAGGACCCCAACCAGAAGCTCCTCGACGGCGCCCTGGAGGACTGGGAGAAATCGATGTCCCAGGTCCTCAGCTTCCAGATGGTCCTCAAGAAAACCGTCAAGGACAAGGTCTTCGGCGGCGCCCCGGTCGTCCTTGACGGCACCGCCTACTACCTCAAGGGGGGCGCCAACCAGCCCAGCCGTGCCAGCCTCGAACTCGTCAAGGCGGGCCAGAACCCGGAGGTCGTCGAAAAATACATCTGCACCGGCAACTATCTCTACCAGTACGCGCCGGCCACCAAGAAGGTCCTCGTCCACCCGATGCCCGCGCCGAAACCCGGCCAGGTCGGCGACGAGAACTTCGCCATGTTCATGTTCGGCATGCGCTCCGCCGACGCCAAGGCGCGCTACCAGATGGTCTACGACATGCCCGCCGGCAAGCCCGACCCGTACTACCACTACATCAAGGTGCAGCCCCGGTTCAAAGCCGACCTGGAGGAATTCACGGTCGCCCGGCTGGCGATCCTGAAGTCGTCGAACCTGCCGGCGCAACTGTGGATGCTGCTGCCGAACAACAATGAGACGACGTTCGACTTCGCGAAGATCATCCCGAACGTGCAGGTGCCGCCGACCTACTTCCAGGTGCCTGAGCTGCCGAAGGGCTGGCAGATGCAGCAGATGCAGCCCCGCCCCGCCCAGCAGCAGCAGCCCCCGTCGACCGTGCGCTCGGTGGGCAACCCGAAGGGCTGATCCTCGGCGGCGGTTCCATACTACGACGAGCGGAAGATAAACACTTCCTGCTTCGAGGGGAAAGCAATCGCTTCCCTCGAAGCAGGAAGTGTTTTTTTGCCAGACTCCACGAACCCGGAGCGCAAAGCGATGGGATGACTCGACGGCACGCGGAACGAGAATGGTCCGCCTGCATGGGTTCCTGCGATCCCCTCGCTTGCGCTCAGGGTTAGTAAGGATGGCGACGACTCGCCCCTAGCCGAGCCGCGTATAACAGGGTTGACCTCCTGTCGTTCCCGATTCCGTGACATCCCTGAGCGAGCATCCATGTTCTCGAAATTCTTCATCGAACGGCCGATCTTCGCGAACGTCATCGCGATCGTGACGGTGCTGATGGGGGTGGTGACGCTGCTGGCGCTGCCGGTGGAGCAGTACCCGCCGATCACGCCGCCGACGGTGCAGGTGTCGACGACGTACCCGGGCGCCGACGCGACGGTGCTGGCGGACACCGTGGCCGCCCCGATCGAGAAGCAGGTCAACGGCGTCGAGAAGATGCTGTACATGTCGTCGACCTGCGCCAACGACGGGTCGTACAAGCTCACCGTCACGTTCGAGGTCGGCACGAACCTGGACATGGCGCAGGTGCTGGTGCAGAACCGCGTGTCGATCGCCCAGCCGACGCTGCCCGACGAGGTGAAGCGGCAGGGGGTGACGGTCAAGAAGCAGTCGACCTCGATGCTGCTGCTGGTGTCGCTGACGGGGGTGGACGAGACGGTCAACAGCCTGAAGCTGGCGAACTACGCCTACCAGAACCTGACCGACGAGCTGAGCCGCATCCCCGGCGTGGGCGAGATCGCGGTGTTCGGCAGCACCGAGTACGCGATGCGGATCGCGATGGACCCCGCCAAGCTGAAGGCGCGCAACCTCACGGTCGAGGAGGTGCGGGCCGCCATCGACGAGCAGAACAAGCAGGTCGCCGCCGGCCAGATCGGCACGCCCCCCGCGCCGAAGGGAACCAGCTTCGAGCTGACCATCACCACGCTCGGGCGGCTCACCACCAAGGAGCAGTTCGGCGACATCATCGTCAAGAAGGGGGAGGGCAAGCGCCTGCTCTACCTCAAGGACATCGCCACCGTCGAGCTGGGCGCCCAGGCCTACACCAACTTCTGCTCCTTCAAGGGCAAGGACGCCGCCGGCGTGCTCGTCTACCAGCTGCCCGGCGCCAACGCCCTGTCGCTCGCCGAGCTGGTGCGCCAGAAGCTGATCCAGCTCGAGCCCGCCATGAAGAACTCGGGAGTCGTCTACGAGATCCCCTTCGACACCACCAAGTTCGTCGAAGCCTCGGTCCACGAGGTCTACAAGACCCTCATCGAAGCGGGCTTGCTCGTGCTCGTCGTCATCCTCGTCTTCCTGCAGGACTGGCGCGCGGTGCTGATCCCCGCGACGACGGTGCCGGTCACGATCATCGGCGCCTTCCTGTTCATGGCCGCCCTGGGCTTCTCGATCAACATGCTGACGCTGTTCGGGCTGGTGCTGGCGATCGGCATCGTCGTCGACGACGCCATCGTCATCGTCGAGAACGCCGCCCACCACATCGACTTCGGCAAGCTCGACCCGAAGGCGGCGACGATCAAGGCGATGTCCGAGATCATCGGGCCGGTCATCGGCATCACGCTGGTGCTGCTGGCGGTGTTCCTGCCGACCGCGTTCCTGGGGGGCATCACCGGGCAGCTGTACCGCCAGTTCGCCCTCACCATCGCCG
>JAYSSW010000514.1:0-3908 GCA_043720335.1 Planctomycetia bacterium | reverse complement strand
GCCGCGCGAGCTGCAGGCGGAATTCAACTCGTTTTGCCGTGGTGGCCATGTCGGTTCATCCGTAGTCGGGGGTCGTCACGCGATCCGGTCGGGTTATGCTTCGCGGAACGGCATGCCGAAGAGGCGGAGCAGTTCGCGGGACTCGTCGTCGTTGCGGGTGCTGGTGACGAAGGTGATGTCCATGCCCTGGGTGAAGTTCACCTTGTCGGGGTCGATCTCGGGGAACACGGTCTGCTCGGCGAGGCCGAGGCTGTAGTTGCCGTTCCCGTCGAAGCTCTTGGGATTGATGCCCCGGAAGTCGCGGATACGGGGGAGGGCGACGCTGATGAGACGGTCGAGGAACTCGTACATCAGCTTGCCACGCAGCGTGACGCGGCAGCCGATCTCGTTCCCTTCGCGGAGGCGGAAGGCGCTGACGGCGATCTTCGCCTTGGTGACCTGCACGCGCTGGCCGGCGATCTGCGTGAGCTGCAGAGCAGCCTGCTCCATGCGGTTCTTGTCCTCGAGCGCCTTGCCGACGCCCATGTTCAGCACGATCTTCTGCAGGCGGGGCAGGCTGAGCACGTTCTTGCGGCCGAGCTTCGTCTGAAGCTGGGGCACGAGTTCCTTCGTGTAGCGTTCCTTCAACCGAGCCATGACCTGTCTCCGTCCGCTTGCATCGGACTGCTTCGGGAGCGGTTCTCGCTCCCCGCTGGGGGGTGGACTATTTCTGGGCGTAGTTCTCGCGGGCGGGGCTGAGGAAGCCCTGGCTGGCGCCGCACTTCTTGCAGAAGCGCTCCTTGCGGCCGTCGGCGCTGTAGCGCTTGCCGAGACGGACGCCGCGGCGGCAGGTCGTGCAGTAGAGCATGACGTTGGAGACGTTGATCGGCATCTCCTTCGACAGGCGGCCGCCCTGCTGGTTGCGACGGCTCGGCTTCATGTGGCGGTAGACGCGGTTGATCCCTTCGACCACGATCTGGTTCTTCTCGGGAATCACGCGCAGCACGCGGGCGGTGACACGAGCCTGGGGGGTTCCCACGTCGTCGCCGGCGATCACTTCCACCACGTCGTCTTTGCGAATCATCATGGCTCAATGTCCTGCATCTGCGTTGCCGCAGCGATGGGCCGAATGGCGAGGTGCCGGGCGAAACGAACTAAACGACTTCCGACGCCAGGCTGACGATCTTGAGGTAGCCCCGGTCGCGCAGCTCACGGGTTACGGCGCCGAAGATGCGGGTGCCGCGCGGATTCTCGTCTTCCTTGTTGATGATGACGAGGGCGTTGCTGTCGAAGCGGATGGAGCTGCCGTCGTCGCGGCGGGTGGTCTTCTTGACGCGGACCACGACGCCCTTGATGACATCGCCCGGCTTCACGTCGGCGCCGGGGATCGCCTTCTTGACGCTGGCGATGATGACATCGCCGAGGCCGGCGTAGCGGCGGCGCGTGCCGCCCAGCACCTTGATGCACATGCATTCTTTGGCGCCGGTGTTGTCGGCCACGTCGAGGTAGGAGTACATCTGGATCATCGAGCACCGTCCATTTCGCCAGCCGCGAGGGCGGTGGCCTGTGTTCAATCGGGCACTACTTCTGGGCGGGCGCCACTTCGGGGGGCGTCGCCTGGATGGCGACCAGTTCCGGGGCCTTGGTCATCACGCGGACAAGGCGCCAGAACTTCGTCTTCGACAGGGGCCGCGTTTCCATGATCTCGACGATGTCCCCCTTGCGGGAGACGTTGACTTCGTCATGGACGTAGCACACGGTGCGTCGGCGAATGTACTTGCCGTAGCGGGCGTGTTTGACCAGCCGGGCGATCTCGACGCGGCGGGTCTTATCCATCTTGTCGCTGGTGACGACGCCGACAACCGTGCGACGGGAGCCGCGAGCTTCGGTGGCTTGATTTTCAACGGTCATAATGGTTGCTCCGGTGTCAGCTCGCTGCCTGGGCGGAAGGCTTCTGGCCACGGACGCCAAGCAGCCGTTCACGCATGATGGTCTTGATGCGAGCGACCTCGCGCTGCGCTTTCCGCATTTCGCTGGGAGTCTCCAGCCGGTCCGTGGCGGACTGGAAGCGCAGGTTGAACAGGTTCTTCACCACTTCCTTGAGCGACAGCTCGATCTGCTCGTCGCTCATCTGGCGGTAGTCCTCGGACTTCATGGCAAACTCTCGGCTTCTTAACTGGTCTGGCCCGAAACGACGGCGAACAGGCTCGCCACGCCGCGTCGGGCCGATCATGACAGCTTATGAACTAGATGCTCGGTCGGCGACCCACGAATCGGCAGCGGAACGGCATCTTGTAGGCGACCCGGGCGAGGCAGTCCCGCGCCGCCGCTTCCGGCATGCCAGAGACTTCGTACAGTATCATGCCAGGCTTCACAACCGCCGCCCAGAACTCCGGCTCACCTTTGCCCTTGCCCATTCGGGTCTCAAGGGGGATGGACGTGATCGGCTTGTGGGGGAACGCGCGGATGTAGAGACGGCCTTCGCCTCGCGCGAAGTGGGCGGCGGTGATGCGGCCAGCCTCGATCGACTCGGCCGACAACCAGCCCCCTTCGAGCGACATCAACCCGTATTCGCCGTAGGCGACGTGGTTGCCGCGGGAGGCGTTACCTTTTACCTTTCCCCGCTGGTTTTTTCTGAACTTTACTCTTTTGGGCATCTGGGGCATTGCCAGCCACCTCCGCGTCGAAGAAGTCGCCGTTGTTGATCCACACCTTGATACCGATGTTTCCCTGGGCGGTGGTGGCTTCGGTAAAGCCGTATCCAATGCGGGCGCGGAGGGTGGACAGCGGAATGCTGCCCAGCATCGCGCATTCGACGCGAGCCATTTCCGAACCGCCGAGGCGGCCAGCCAGCTGCATCTTGACTCCCTTGGCGCCTGCTTCCATCGTCTGGTCCATCGACCGCTTCATCGTGCGGCGGAAGCTCTGCCGCTTCTCCAGTTGCTCGGCCACGTCCTGGGCGACCAGCTGGGCGTCGACCTGGGGGTTGTTGACCTCCATCGTCTTCACTTCGATGTGGCGATGGGCGAGGTTCTCCAGATCCTTGGTGAGCTTGTCGACTTCCTGGCCCTTCTTGCCGATGATCATGCCGACGCGGGCCGAGTAGATGTAGACGAGCACTTTTTCGCGGGTGCGCTCGATGCGGACCTTGCTGATGCCCGACTTGCCGTACTTCTTCTTGATGAAGGCACGGATCTTGGTGTCTTCGAGCAGCAGTTCGGCGAAATCGGCCTTGCCCGCGAACCAGGTGCTCTGCCAATCGAGCATGATGCCGGTGCGGAAGCCGATCGGATTGACTTTCTGACCCATGGATCACTCTCTCATCCAAGCAACAGCCCCACGTGAGCCAGCGTCGGCGGGACGCCGCCCCAGGTGGGGACCCATTGTCCATTGTCCATTGCTGCGGAACGTGCCGCGAATCGGGCCTTTGCTACTTTGCAGCTTCTTCCTTGCCGTCGTCGAGAACGACGATCACATGGGCGTAGCGGCGCTTGATCGGGTAGGCGGTGCCGCGGGCGCGCGGCATGATGCGGTTCAGGATCGGGCCGCCATCGACGCGGGACTCGGAGACGGTCAGATCGTCCGGTTCCAGCGAGCTGCGGTCCTCGGCGTTGCCGATCGCGCTCATCAACACCTGTTCGAGCAGGCGTGCGCCGCGATTGGGGTAGAACCGGAGAATTTCAAGCGCCTCGTCGGCCTGGCGACCGCGGATCAGATCGGCGAAGGGCCGGATCTTGCGGGGCGTCATGTCGGCGTGCTTGTGCTTGGCTCGATACAACATCATCCACCTCGTACTCGGACAAAATTCCGGGGGTAGGATTTGAACCTACGACCTCCAGGTTATGAGCCTGGCGAGCTACCACTGCTCCACCCCGGGATATTTTCATCTCATGCAAAGAAAATCCCGAAATCAACCTACTTCGCGGGAG
>JAYSSW010000513.1:0-1746 GCA_043720335.1 Planctomycetia bacterium | reverse complement strand
TCAAAAAGCACGCCTTCTACGACAAGCATGGCGTCGAGGAATACTACCTCTACGACCCCGACCGGCTGCTGGTCGAGGGCTGGCGCCGCGAGGGCGGCGCGCTGCGCGAGATCGCCGAGATGAACGGCTGGACCAGCCCGCTGCTGAGCGTCCGTTTCGAGCAGGCGCCGTCCGGGGAACTGGAAGTCTACCACGCCGACGGCCGCCGCTTCCTGACGTACGTCGAAGTGGAGGAGCAGCGGGCGCGCGAAGCGGAAGGCCGCCGGCGCGAAGCCGAGGGCCGGCGCAAGGCGGAGGACGCGCAGCGCGCCGAAGCGGAGGGGCGACGCGCCGAAGCGGAGGGCCGGCGCAAGGCGGAGAACGCCGCCGAGACGTTGCGGCTGCAGCTGAAGGCGCTCGGCATCGACCCGCAGGCGTGAATGCGACGAAGTCGCGCTCGTCCGTTGCTGTCTCCCGAAATCCCGCCATTCTTTTTTCCCGGAGTTCCTTGATGAAGCCTGCCTTCTCGCTGCGTTTGCGTCATGGGTTGCTGCTGCTGCTGGTCGCGGTCGCGCTCACGCCGGTCGACGCGGGCGATTCGTCGCCCCCCTCGTCCAAGGCGATCACGGCGGCGCTCAAGCCGTTCGTCGATGGCGAGTCGCTGGCCGGCGCCGTCGCGCTGGTCGCGGACAAGGACAAGATCCTCAGCCTCGACGCCGTGGGCTACGCCGACGTGGCGGCGAAACGGCCGCTTGTCGTGCAGGCGGTGTTCTGGATCGCGTCGATGTCGAAGCCGATCACGGCGGCGGCGCTGATGCTGCTCGTTGATGACGGGAAGGTGAACCTGGACGACCCGGTCGAGAAGTACCTGCCGGAGTTCAAGGGGCAGTCACTGGTCGCGGAGAGGGGCGCCAAGGAGCTGCGCAAGCCGCGCCATCCGATCACGGTGCGCGAGGTGCTGAGCCACACGAGCGGGCTGCCGTTCTCGACGCCGCAGGAGAGGCCGACGCTCGACGCGCTGACGCTGCGCGAGGCGTCGGCGAGCTACGCCAAGACGCCGCTGCTGTTCGAGCCGGGCACGAACTACCTCTACTCGAACGCCGGCATCAACACGGCGGGGCGCATCATCGAGGTCGTCAGCGGCATGCCGTTCGAGGAGTTTCTGGAGAAGCGGCTCACCGGCCCGCTCGGCATGAAGGACACGACGTTCTGGCCCGGCGAGGAACAGTTGAAGCGGCTCGCGAAGCCGTACCGGCCGGGCAAGGACAAGTCGGGCCTGGTCGAGACGACGATCAGCCAACTCAAGTACCCGCTCAGCGACCGCAAGCGCCAGCCGATGCCGGCGGGCGGGCTGTTCGCCACCGCGACCGACTGCGCCGCCTTCTGCCAGATGCTGCTCAACAACGGCACGCACCAGGGCAAGCGCATCCTGTCCGAAGCAGCGGTGAAGGAGCTGGCGAAGCGCCAGACCGCGCCGGAGATCAAGACGAGCTACGGCCTCGGCTTCTCGACCGGCGGCGGGAACTTCGGCCACGGCGGGGCGCTGGCGACCAACATGAACATCGACACGAAGCGCGGCCTCGTGACGGTCTGGCTGGTGCAGCACGCCGGCTACCCCGGCGACGGCGCCCGCAGCCAGGGCGTCTTCCGCAGCGCCGCCGAGCAGCAGTTCAAGAAGTAAGGCGAACGGCGGGAGTTCGTCTCCCCTCTCCCCCCGCTGCAAAGACCTGTTGCCATGCGAAACATGGAAACGCGGGGGGAGAGGGG
>JAYSSW010000512.1:0-18010 GCA_043720335.1 Planctomycetia bacterium | reverse complement strand
TGGTGGAATTTGCAACCGCCGCAAGGTTCCACCAGCCCGCTTACGCTGGCCGTTCGCCAGCCCCCTTGCATTTCCTTCTCCCGGGAGGCCCTGTGACGTTCGCTGTCGTGGACTGGCTCGATTTCCTGCTGGTGAGACTATCACAGGCGTTCCCGGACGGGACCATGCTCTCGTTCGTCTTCAACGTCAAGGGGCTGATCGCGACGCTGCTCGTCTGCCTGATCTGCGGCGTCACCGGGGCGCTCGTCGTCGGCAACCGCATGGCGTTCTTCAGCGACGCCCTCGCCCACTGCGCCTTCGCCGGGGTCGGCTTCGGGCTGCTCATCTGCCTCGCCACCGACACCGCAGTGGACGACTTCCGCCAGAACATCACCATCGTCATGGTCTGCTTCGGCGTCGGCATCGGGCTGATGATCGCCTACGTCCGCGAAACGACCGGCCTCGCCAGCGACACCGTCATCGGCGTCTTCTACGCCGTCTCCATCGGCCTGGCCGCCATCTCGACGCGCCTCGTCTCCGGCAGGCAGTACTTCAACATCGAGAGCTTCATCTTCGGCGACCCGATCAACACGCAGACCTGGGAGATCGCCGCCCTCGCCGCCCTCGCCGCCGCCATCCTGCTTTTCCTGCACCTCAAGTACAACGACCTGATCCTCGCCAGCATCAACCCCAGCCTGGCGCAGTCGCGGCGCATCCAGGTGCGCTTCTACCAGTATTGGCTCATCATCCTGCTGGCACTCATCGTCAACCTCAGCCAGCAGATCGTCGGCACGCTCCTCATCAACGGCCTGCTCATCGTCCCCGCAGCGACGGCCGCCAACCTCGCCCGCAACCTGCGGCAGATGTTCTGGCTTTCCGTCACGCTCGCCATGTCGGCCGGGCTGGTCGGCTACTGGCTCAGCTGGGAAGTCAGCTGCAATCTCCCCAACAACATGCGCGTCGGCACCAGCGGCACCATCATCGTCCTCTGCGGGCTGATGTTCGCCCTGTCGATCCGCTGGCGCCAACGCTCCCAGCAGACCGCCCACGTCCACGACGAGTCGTGCAGCCACGCCCATTGACGCCGCCTCGGGTGACGAAAACGCAAGGGTGCAAATGCGGCGCGGCGTTCGCCTGCCCGACGCGCGGAAGCTATGCTAATCCCTGCCCCCGTGAACCGACGCGGGGGCCGTCTGCGTAGTAACAGAAGCAATCTCCCACCTTTGGTGAGCCTCGCGTGGACTACCTGCAATTGATCCTGGTCTTCGCCAGCATTGTCTACGAAGCGCTTCCCTTCGTGGTGCTGGGGGTCGTCATCGCCGGTCTGCTTGAGGAGTTCGTCCCGCAGCAGGCGATCACGAAGGTCATCCCAAGCAGCAAGCCTCTCGCGATCGCGCTCGGCGCCCTGCTTGGCATCGTCTTCCCCATGTGCGAGTGCGGCATCATCGTCGTGATGAAACGGCTGCTCCGAAAGGGGCTTCCCCTCAGCGTCTGCGTCGCCTACATGCTGGCCGGCCCTGTCATCAACGTCGTCGTCATGCTCAGCACGTTCGTCGCCTTCAACCCCCCCGACCCGCGCGACTACATCCTGGGCGGCCCGTGGTTCGTCGTCGCCTTGCGTGTTGGCTTGTCCTACGTCGTCGCCGTCGTCACGGCCCTGGTCGTCGAGTTCCTCACGCGCGATGCGCCGCTCAAATACCTGCACCCTTCCGTGACGAAGGGGTTGACGAACGCCCCCCTCGACGAGGCGGCCCAGGCGAACCGGACCTGGCGCGACAGCCTCGACAACATCACCAAGACCGCCCTGCACGACTTCATCGACATCATGGCGTTCCTGATCCTGGGCGCCATCCTGGCTGCGGTGGGGCGCTACATCCTCAGCCAGTCCGACGTGAACCGCTACCAGGCCCTGTTCACCGAGTACCCCGCGCTGCCGATCCTCATCATGATGGCGATGGCGGTGCTGTTCTGCCTGTGCAGCGAGGCCGACGCCTTCGTCGCCGCCAACTTCCCGGTCTACTGGCCCGCCGCGTCGAAGCTGTCGTTCCTGGTGTTGGGGCCGATGCTCGACATCAAGCTCTACCTGATGTACACGCGCGTGTTCCGGCCCCGCCTCATCTTCACGATCATGGTGACGGTGGTGGTGCAGGTCTTCTTCTACAGCCTGCTCGTCCATTTCTTCTGGGGCGGGGCGCTCGATCAACTGTGCGATTGGTTCCCGTCGATCGCTGCTCTCGCGGGACGCAGCGAATCCTGATCCCTGGAGGTGGCACATGGCCGGACACGACGACAAGCACGACGACCACGGGCACGACCACGACGGCGACACCTACTTCATCGACCAGTTCTGCATGGTCGGGCTGGCGGGCGCGTTCGGCGTCATCTGCCTGTGCATGTACTTCTGGCAAGTCTCGATGCTCAGCCTGTTGCTGGGGCCACAGTTCCATCCGTTCGTCTTGGCCAGCGGCGTGGCGCTCGTCGGCATCGCCCTGTTCCGGGCCTACCTGCTCTGGACGCAGCCCGCCCCCGCGCCGCACGACCACGGCCATTCGCACGCCGAACACGACCACGACCATTCGACGTGTGGCCACGACCATGCGCACGACCACGCCAAGGAACACGACCATTCGACGTGCGGCCACGACCATTCGCACGACCACGCCAAGCACAGCCACGGCGACCACGACGCCAGCGACCACGACCACGACTGGGCGCCGTGGCGCTACGTCGTGGCGATGCTGCCGATCATGCTCTTCCTGCTCGGCATGCCGAACAAAGGCCCGAGCGCCCGCGCTGAGGACGTGAAGACGCAGGCCGACTTCACGCAGGAAGCGATCGAGAGGGTGCGCGTCCATGCGTTGGGAGCCGACCCGTTCGCCCAGCTGGTCATGGTGGCCGCCCTGCTCGACGAGCAGGAAGAGGTCAAGGTCGACATGAAGACGCTCAAGGCCTGGGCCGACAGCGAGTCGCAGCGCGAACGCAACGCCGGCAAGATGGTCTCGGTGCGTGGGCAGTTCATCCCGCTCCCGGGCAGCGACCGCCTGTTCAGCGTCGGTCGCTACAAGATCGGCTGCTGCGCCGCCGACGCCATCCTCGTGTCGATCCCGATGATGTCGCGCGAGCCGATCACCAGCGTCGTCCTCAACGACTGGGTGAAGGTGAAGGGGAAGGTCGATTTCATCCCGAAGCAGGGGGGGGGCATGATGACGGTGGTGACCGCGCCGCGCAGCCGCTACATCGAGAAGTGCCCGCCGGAGTCGAACCCGTACATTCAGTGATGTGCCGCGACAGGTCGCGGAAAAGCGAAGCGATTGGTGCGGGGTTCGACCCCCACCAATCGCTTCGCTCATGGTGGGGCTTGGCGGCCTACCCTTCCGCATTCTGAAAACCGCAATCTCCAATCTGCAATCTCCCAGGTTCCTGTTGCACGAATTCGCCGCCAGCGCCCATAATGACCGTGCAGGGATCGCGTCTGCACTGGCGTGCATGCATGCACCTAACCGGATCGCATCCATCGGAGCCTGAATATGACTCGGTTGCGCTGTGGGGCCGCCCTGACGGCCTTGTTCGCGGTGTTGTTCGCTTCCCGCGTCGGCGAGGCGTGCCCCTTCTGCTCGGAGGAGCGCGGGCCGACCTTGGTCGGCGAGTTCGACAAGGCGAACCTCGTCCTGTTCGGCCATTTCGAGAATCCGCGCATCGCCCCCGGCACCGACAAGGAGGAGTCCGACTTCGTCATCGAGAAGGTGCTGAAGGACGATCCCGCTTTGAAGGGCAGGAGCAAGATCGTCCTGCCGAAGCACATCCAGTCGAAGAGCAAGTTCCTCATCTATGGCGAGATCTACAAGGGGACCATCGACGCCTACCGCGGCGTCGAAGTCGCGCCGGGCAGCGACCTGGTCAAGTACCTCGAAGGGGCGATGGCCCTGAAGAAGGCGAGCGCCCAGGACCGCCTGCGCTACTGCTTCGACTACCTCGTCAGCCCGGAGACGGAAGTCTCGCTCGACGCCTACCGCGAGTTCGCCCAGGCGGACTACAAGGACTACAAGGAGATGGCGAACAAGCTGCCGCCCGACGTGCTGGCGAAGTGGCTGCAGGACCCGAAGACGCCCCCCTACCGCTACGGGCTGTACGCCTCGCTGCTGGGCCACTGCGGCGGGCCGGAGCACGCCAAGGTTCTCCGAGCCATGATCGAGGACCCGGAGAAGCGGAAGTCGTCCGGCCTGCACGGGCTGATGGCCGCCTACACGATGATCGAGCCGAAGATCGCCTGGGAGCATGTCTCGAAGCTGCTCAAGGACGCCGGCCAGCCGTTCCTGGTCCGCTACGCCGCGCTGGGCACCGCCCGCTTCCTGTGGAGCGAGCGCCCCGACCTGGTGGTGCAGCCGGAGCTGGTGAAGGGAATGCTGCCGCTGCTGAACCAGCCCGACATCGCCGATTTTTTGATCGAGGACCTGCGCAAGTGGAAGCGCTGGGAGACGACCGACCAGGTGCTGGACCTGTACGGCAAGGAGAGCCACGACGTGCCGATCATCAAGAAGTCGATCCTCCGCTACGCGCTGGTGTGCCCGGAGAAGCGAGCCGTCGAGTTCGTCCGCGAGATGCGCAAGAAGGACGCGGAGCTCGTCAAGGACACCGAGGAGCTGCTGAAGTACGACAGCGACAACGGCAAGTAAGGTTTAGCCGCGACGCGCAGCGGAGCGCGGGCGCCGCGCGATACCGTGTCATGATCGCAACAGGAGGTCGCCGTGCGTGCCATTCTGATCGCCTTGGTCTGCGTCTTCAGCGCGGCGCCTTCTTTTGTGTCGGCAGGCCCTTTGCTCGGCCTGCCCCCGGAACCGGCGTCAAAGGTGTATTCCAAGTCGGCGTGGGTGCTCTATGGCACGCTGAAGAATCCAAATCCCGAAAAGAAAACGACGGAACTGCACATCGAAAGGGTGCTGAAAGCAGACGCGCAGCTCGGCGACCGGAAGATGGTTCTGCTGCCCCGATGCATCGAGATCGCGGAAGCAGGGTCAGCGATGAAGTGCGTGGCCTTCTTCGAGAAACACCGCGACAAGATGGAGTACACCTACGGTTGGAGTTCGCCCTCGTCGGCGATGCTCGACTACCTCCAGGGAATGGCTCAGCAACAAGGAAACGATCCGCTGCCAAGGCTCGCCTTTCTGGCGAAGCATATCGATAGTGCCGATTCGGAGGTCAACGAGGAAGTGTTTCGTGAACTGGTCCGCACCACCGACGCGGACCTCGTGCGGATGGGCAAAACGCTCGATCCCACACGCTTGCGAAAGCTGCTGAAACCGCCTCTCCGTGAACGCGAGCGATTCGGCCTTTTTGCGTACATGCTTGGAATCTGCGGCGACGCATCGGACACCGCATGGTTTCGATCCATGCTTTCGCATGTTGGCGACGAGAGCAAATCGGAGTGGCGGCGCGAAGGCGTTCTGAACGGGTACGTCACGCTCAGTCCCCAAGAAGGCTGGAAGGCGACCTGCGTTCTGCTTCGTCAGAAAAACCTGAAATTCCTGGACCGTTACTGCGCACTGCAAACGGCGCGATTTCTTTGGAAAAATCGGCCTGGTCTGATCGCGAAGGATGAACTGGTGAAGGGCCTGCTGCCTGTACTCGATCAACGCGACATGGCCGACTTTGTCATCGATGACTTGCGGGCCTGGAAGCGATGGGAAACGGTCGACCGGGTGCTGGACTTGTACGCAAAAAAGAGCCACGACGCGACCATCATCAAGAAGTCGATCCTCTACTACGCGCTGGTCTGCCCGGAGAAGCGAGCCGTCGAGTTCGTGTGCGAGATGCGCAAGAAAGACGCGGAACTCGTCAAGGATACCGAGGAACTGCTGAAGTACGACAGCGACAACGGAAAGTGACGTTGTACGTCGACAAAATCGCAAAAGGAGTCGCGATGCGTGCGTTTCTGTTCGCCCTGGCTTGCGTTCTCATCGTCGCACCCTCGCTGGCGCCGGCTTGCAGCCTGTGCGGGTCGCTGCTGCGACGCGAGTCGCTGGCGGTCGAGTTCGCCGAGGCGACCTGGGTGCTGTACGGCACCGTCGCGAATCCCAAGCTCAGCACCGAGGGGGGGCAGTTCGCCGGCACCGGCACGACCGAGTTCCACATTGAAAAAGTGCTGAAGGCCGAGACGCCGGTCGGCGACCGCAAGATGCTGCTGCTGCCCCGCTACGTGCCGATCCTCGACACCAAGACGCCGACGCGGTTCGTCGTGTTCTTCCGCAAGGGGCGCGACCAGGTCGAATTCTCGCTGGGGCGGCAGGTGTCGTCGCCAGCGGTGTTCGACTATCTGCAAGGGATCGAGAAGCAGCGCGGCAAGGACGCGCTGCCGGCGCTGGCGTTCGCCGCCCAGCACCTCGACCACGCGGAGCCGGCCATCGCGGAGGAGGCGTTCCTCGAACTGGCCCGCGCCAACGACGCCGACGTGGCCCGGCTCGCCAGGACGCTTTCGCCCGAACGGCTGCGCACGATGCTGCGGCAGCCGAACCTGGAGCCGGAACGCCTCAGCCTGTTCGCGTTCCTGCTCGGAAGCTGCGGCGACGCCAGCGATGTCGAGCTGTTCCGCACGCTGCTGCAGCGCAACGACGAGAAAAGTGTCCGTTCGCTCGAAGGGGTGCTGGCCGGCTACCTGACGCTGAGGCCGAAGGAGGGCTGGCAGCACACGCTCGACCTGCTCCACCAGCCGAAGTCGCCGTTCCTGCACCGCTTCGCCGCCGTGCAGACGCTGCGGTTCCTCTACGCGACCAAGTCGAACGACATGCGGCCCACGGTGATCCGCGTGATGGGGTCGGTCGCGGTTCACCCGGAAACCGCCGACATGGCGATCGACGATCTGCGCCTCTGGAAAGCGTGGGACCACACCGCCGCGATCCTCGCCTGCCACGGCAAGCAGAGCCACGCCGCCCCGATCGTGCGCACGAGCATCGAGCGCTACGCCGTCGCCTGCCCACTGCCCGAAGCACGGCGATTCGTCGAAGCGCTGCGCCAGCAGGACGCCAAGCGCGTCCGCGAACTGGAGGAGGAGTTGTCGCTCGAACAGGGCAAATGAGCGCCCGCCTCCCTTGACAGCCTCCGCCAGCCTGCTCAAAACAGAACGAGCAGGCTTTTTTCTTGTCCAAAGGACCGTCGCATGCAGACCACCACGCAGATCGCCCCGCTCGCGGAAATCGTCGCCGACTGGCTGATCGTCGGCCTGTGGGAACAGGAGCCGCTGACGGGGCCGGTCGCCGCGCTCGACGCGAAGCTGGGCGGGACGATCGCGCAGCTCATCGAGCGTGGCGACGTGGCGTGCAAGCCGAAGGAGCTGACGCCGATCTACCACGCGCCGGGCCTGGCCTCGCCTCGCGTGCTGCTGGTCGGGCTGGGGCTGCGCGACAAGGCGGAGGTGGCGACGCTGCACGACGCGCTGGCCGCCGCCGCGAAGTCGCTGACGAGCAAGGCGTGCCGACGGCTCGCGGTCGCGCTGCCTTCGGGCGTGCCGGGGCTGGAACTCGACGCGGCCGCACGGGCGGCGGTCGTCGGGCTGCGCCAGGGCTGCGAAGGGCCGGGGCTGCGCAAGACGAAGCCGGAACGGTTCCTGCCCAGCGAGGTCTGCTTCGTGCCGACGGAGGCGGTCGACGCGGAGGTTTTCGCGAGCGCGGTGAAGCGTGCGGAGATCGAGGCCCGCGCGGTCAGCCTGGCGCGCGAGCTGGTGAACCTGCCGCCGTGCGACCTTTTCCCGGAGTCGTTCGCGGACAAGGCGAGCGAGGCGGCCAAGCAGGTCGGCCTGGAATGCCGTGTGCTCGATCAACCGCAGCTCGAAGCCGAGAAGATGAACGCGCTGCTGGCCGTGGCGCGCGGGTCGGACAAGCCGCCGCGACTCGTCGTGCTGAAGCACATGCGTGGCGGCGACGCGCCGATCCTGGCGTTCGTCGGCAAGGGGGTCACGTTCGACAGCGGCGGGCTGTCGCTGAAGACGACCGACCAGATGATCGACATGAAATGCGACATGGCCGGCGCCGCCACGGTGCTGGCGGCGATGCAGGCGATCGCGGAGCAGCAGATCCCGGTCAACGTGATCGGCATCCTCGCCATCGTCGAGAACATGCCGGGGGGCCGGGCGATGAAGCTCGGCGACGTGCTGCGCGCCCGCAACGGCAAAACCATCGAGGTGCTGAACACCGACGCCGAGGGAAGGCTGATTCTCGCCGACGCCCTGTCGTTCGCGGTCGACCTGAAGGCGGCCCATCTCGTCGATCTGGCAACGCTCACCGGCGCGTGCATGGTGGCGCTGGGCCATCACGTCGCCGGGGCGATGAGCAACGATGACGCCTGGAGCGGGAAGGTGCTGGCCGCCGCGAAGGCGTCGGGCGAAAAGGCCTGGCCGCTGCCGATGTGGCCGCATTACGCGGAGATGATCAAAAGCGACGTGGCCGACATGCGCAACACGGGCGGCTCGCGCTACGCTGGCGCGATCTCGGCGGCGAAGTTCCTGGAGGAGTTCGTCGCGGAGAAGCCGTGGGTCCACCTCGACATCGCTGGCCCCGCCTGGGCCGAGCACGACAGCGCGACCCGCGAATCGGGCGGCACGGGGTGTTTCGTGCGCACGCTCGTCGAGCTGGCTCGGCGTTATCGCGGGTAAGAATTGGCTCGGCGAACGGCCGGTGTGAGCCGGCTGGTTGAATTTTGCAACGGTTGCAAACTTGACCAGCCCGCTTACGCAGGCCGTTCGCCCGGCGCGCCATTCACTTCAACTGCGAGAGCGGGACGCTCCAGAGGTCGAGGCCGCCCTTGCCGCCGGGGCGGTCGGAGGCGAAGTAGAGGCGGGTGCCGTCGGCGTTCAGGCATGGGGCCATGTCGCCGCGCTTCGCTTCGGCTTGGTTCAGCGCCGTCACCGGCTCGGGGGCCGACCACTTGTCGCCGACCTTGCTGCGCTTGCTGCGGAAGATGCCGACGCGGTCGTTGTCGAGCGGGCCTTGAAGGTACATGAGGGTCGCGGACGACGTCAGCGTGGCGCGGTGGAAGCCGGCCGGGAAGCCGACGACGCGCTCCTTGCCGACGGGGCCGGGCGTCGGGCCGACGGCGACATATAGCGTCCAGCCCTCCTCGGTCTTGCGGCTGAAGTAGAACTCCTTTCCCGCCGGCGTGATCCACGGGTACATCTCGTCGGTCTTGTCGCAGAGCGGCTGCACCGGGATCGGGGCGCGCGCGCCCACCTTCTGGTACAGGTCGAAATTCTTCAGATCCTTGAACTTCGGATCGGGCACCTCGTTGCTCGCGTAGTAGAGCGCGCCTTTGAAGAGGAACGGGCTGCGCTCGTCGGCGTCCTTGCTGGCGACCAGCGGCTTGCCCGACGGCCAATTCAAGGTCGCCGAGGCGCGCTTGGCCAGGAAGATGTCGAAGGTGCCGAACGCGTTCGTGGCGTAGTAAAGTCCCAGGCCGTCGGGCGACGGGAACGGGTCGGTCTCGTCCGACTCGGTGTTCACTTTTTCCAGGTTCACTGGCTTCACCGCGTCGCCCGCTTCCAGCAGCGGAATTTGCAGCAGCGCAATGAACAAGGCGACAACCACGGCGAACGGCACGATGCGTTTCATGGCGGGGGGAACGCTCCAAAGCGGGGATGGCGAGACGGGCGACATTGATGCGGGACATTTTAGCAGGCGGAAGCGCAGCTGGGCGCACGGTTGACGACGCGGCGTGGGCAAGAGTTCCGCGAAACAGGCAAATGGGCAAGCAACCGGGCCTGTACTGGGCGGATGTCCATTGTTTTTCGGGCTTCGGCATGGTTCGACGCGCAACTTATTCGATTCTGCCCGCCGTCCCGCTGATTTCTGACCTAGAGTTGTCCAGCAAGGCTCACGCGGGCGGCGTTTCGGTGACGCTGCGCTGCCCGGCTTGGGACACGCTTGGCGCCAACGATGCCGAGGCTGCCAAACGCTGAGGCGCCGCAACCAAAGTCCCCTCCTCGAACCGTGCAGGTGGAGAACATCGTGAGGAAGCTCCTGATCGCCAGTCAAAAAGGGGGCGTCGGCAAGACGACGACCTCGATCAACCTCGCCGCCGCCACCGCGCTGGGAGGCAAGCGGGTCCTGCTCGTCGACGCCGATCCCCTGTGCAGCGTGCACGCGGCCTTGCGGCTGGACAAGCACGACGACCGCATCAGCCTGCGCGACACCGGCCTGGAAATGCACGGCTCGATCTGCCGAGGCTTGATCCCAGGGATGGACGTGATGTCCCCCTACGAGTCGGGCTACGCCTCCGAGGAGGACCTGGCCGACCTGTTGACGAAGCTCGGCTTGCCGTATTTCCAGAAGAACTACGACTTCATGATCCTCGACGCGCCGCCCTTCATGGGGATGCGGCCTCGGTTCATGTTCCAGAACTGCGACGAGTACTTGCTGGTGCTGCGCGCCGAGCCGATGGCGTACCGCACGCTGCCGCTCTTCCTCGACACGGTCGCGAAGATCCAGGAGGAGGACGGCCCGGCGGTGTTCCGCGGCGTGCTGCTGACCCAGGCCAGCTCGGACCGCTGGGAATCGGACCTGCGCCGGCATCTGGGAGACAAGGCCCTGCCCGTGTCGATCGCGAACGACAACGAAGTGAACCGCGCCGTCGAACTGGGCCGGGCGCTGGTGCAGTTGGCGCCCGACTCGGTCGCCGCCCAGCAGTACTTGACCCTCGCGGGCAACCTGGAACTGCGGCCGGGCAACGCGGCGAAGGTTCCCGACATGAAGACCGCCGCCGAGCCGAAGCGTGGCGAAGCCGCCGGCGCGTCGGTCCGCAAGTCGTCGGGGCATCTCAAGCGACCCGTGCTGCCCAAGCTCGCGCTGCCGGCCACGATCGCCTACATCGACCTCGACGCGATGGAGGATCAGGCCGCAGCAGCAACGCAGATTCCCGCGCCGCTGCCTCCTCCGACGCCGACGCGACGGCCGGAGTCCGGCTCCAAGCTGCCACGGGCGCAGGAGTCGGAAGCACGCTCCTCGTCGAAGCAGCCGGCAGCGAAGCCCGCCGCCCCGCGCCGCAAGAAGAACAGCGGCGCCATGCTCATCAATCTGGTGGTAGGCCTGGGCATCGGGGCAGGAGCGGGCTTGCTCCTCGCCATGTTCCAGGTGCCGAGCCTCACCGCCCCGCTGCTGATCGGCCTGGGCGCCACCGCCGGCGTGCTGATGATCCTGATCGGCATCATCCGCATGGTGACGGAACCAGGCGAATCGTCGAAGGAAATGGCCGGCGACGCGGTGGAAGCGAGCCTTCCGTCCAACGAGCGGAAGTCGGCGGAAAGCAGCGCCGCCAGCCAGCCGCAGCGCAACGGCCGACCCAAGCCGCGCGTGATGGCGGGCAACAAGCGGCCGAACTGAGCTTGTCGCCTTGTCCTGGCCTGAGCGTTGAGCGAAGGAGAACTATCCTTCGCTCGGCGCTCAGGCCAGGATTTTTTAATCGCGTCGAGCTACGGCTGCGGCGTGTAGGTGTAGAGCTTCACACAGTCGGCCTGCTCCAGCGGATGGTTGATCCGCGCGTTGCGCCACTCGATCTCCAGGAGCGGGTGGCTTTTCGCGTTGGCGCGCCATTCGATGCGCTGCGGCCACAGCGTAGCGGCATCCAGATAGACGGCCGCGACGGTTGCGCGCGGCTTCAACTGCTGCGTTTCCGGCACGTTCCCCGGCGACAAATCACCGCGAATCTCGATCAACTCCCGTTCGTTCACGCTGCCGCGCCGAACGCTCGCGTTCGTCAAGCGCTGGCGCAACTCCTTGACAATGGGACACGGCCCGCCGCAGCCGTGCTGCAACAGGAACGCGCGGCGCTCGTCGCCTTCGACTTTCGGCGCATGGTCGGACTGCAGCGCGGGAATGCCATCGCCGACCTGCGTTTCCTGCGCGTAGGCGTGCCCGTCGCTGACGAACAGCTGGCGGCTCGTGCTGCCTCTGCGGTCCAGGTCCATTTCCAGGCGAGCGCAGCCGTTCGGCGCCAGATGCAGCGAGCCGACCGCCTCGAAAGACACTTCGCGGTCGTTCATCCGCTGCCAGATCTTCGTGTGCAACCAAACGAGCTGGTCGGGTGCGAAGCGGATCAGGCTTTGATCGAGCAGCCGTGCGCCTTCGTTGGCGTCGGCGGAGGTTTGAGGATCGTGGGGAACGAACGGGTAAGCCGCTGGCGGCTTGCCAGCAAGAAATGGGAGAGGCCAGGCGCCGGAGAGGAAAAAGGAGGAGCCGGCAAGCAGGGGGAGCAGGAGAAGGAGCTTGGTCGTCATGGGAAACTATTCCGGATTTGACGAAAGTTCCGCCCGTCGTCGTGCCGAGTATATCGTCAGGCGAGAAAGCGAAAAAGCCGAACAGGGGGATCGTTCCATGAAACGATACGGGGGAGCGTTTGTTATTGCAGGCGCCTTGACGGGCTGCATCAACGTCGACCACGGGGTCGAAACCGGCGGGTCCAGGCCGAACTGGGGCAAAAGCCAGGGGCCGGTGGGAGTGCCCGGCGTCGAAGGCCCGTACGGGTCGAAGGTCCCGATGGCGGCGCCTTACAACACCGCGCCTCCGGGCAATGCATACACCGCGCAGCAGATGATGTCGCGCAGCAGACCGCTCGGCATGGCCCAGATGAACGGCCAAGGGGGCATGATGCCAGGCGGCCCTCCCGGCTCGATGATGCCGCCTACGATGGCGCCGCGCGGCGGCCTGATGTCGCCTCCTGGGATTCCCGGCATGCCTGGCATGCCTGGCGGAATGCCCGGCGGGCCCGGCATGCCCGGCATGCCCGGACCTGGTGGTCCCGGCGGCGTCGCCCAGGCCAACCAGCCTCCGGGCGGTGGTCCGGGCGGCGGCGTTCGCCAGACGCAGTTCGCGGGCGCTCCGGGGCCGGTCGCGCCGATCGCCGCCCTGCGCACGCAGGTCCGCTTCCTTCGTCCCACGGGCATGAAGGTGCAGTGGTTCACCAACCAAGGCCCCGACGGCAAGGGGACCTACTCCGACACGCCGCTCGAAACGCCGGGCCGCTACAACTTCGCCCAGGGGGCGATCTATCGGCTCAAGCTGACGAACATCGAAGGTCGGCCGGGCGTGCCGCTCTACCCGACGCTCGAAGTCGTCCCCGCCAACCCGAAGACGGCCGAGTTCCTCGCCCACGGGTCGGTGCCCATCGAGTTCACCGCCGACGACTTCAAGCAGATCGCCGAGAACAACTACGTCGTGAAGGTGATCTACCTGCCCGACCCGCAGTTCCAGGACGTTGCGGGAGCCGGCGTCGACCAGATCCTGTCGACGCAGCTTGAACCGGGCCAGAACCCGATCGACGAAGCGCTGAAGCGTGGCAGCATCCTGCTCGTCATCCGCATGGGCAACGTCGACCAGGAAGCGCCGAACACGCCGGCCCTCAACGGCCCCGGCCCGCAGGCCGGCCCGCCGCCGGGCTTCCAGTTCGCGCCGGGCGGCCCCGTCCCGCCGAATCAGGTGCCGTTCTACCACAACCCGCCAGCGCCGGGCTTCGCTCCTCCGGGAGCATTCCCTCCGGGAGCGTTCCCGCCGGGAGCGATTCCGCCGGGCATGGTGCCGCCGGGCGCGACGCCGCCGGGGGGCGTGGCGCCTCCTGGGCCGCTGCCTCCGCTGCCGGGCGCGCCGTTGAACCCGCCGACGCCGGGGAAGGACGTGAAGACGCCCGCCGCGCCGCCGAGCTTCAACATTCCGTCGCTGCCGACAACGCCGCCTGCGGGGGGCGGAGCGAAGACGACGAACGTCGTCCCGCCGCCGCCGCTGCCAGGCCTCAGCCCGCTGACGCCCGACAAGGGCCCGGCCCTGAACGTGGTCCCGCCGCTGCCTGCGATCAAGTCCGGCGTCAGCGACGCGGGCAAGACGCCGGCCAGCTCGATCGTCACGCCGGCGTCGTCCGCGACAACCGTGAAGACGCCGGACAGCTTGCAGGTGCCGACGTTCCCTGCGATCCCGGCGACGCTGCCTTCGATTGAAACGCCGAGGACGGCGACGCCGTCGGCCATGCCGCCGCTCCCGGCGATTCCGGGACTGGACAGCAACCAGGTGATTCCGCCCGGCACGCCGCTGGTCCCGCTGCCTGGCGACTTGGGAGGGACGAGCAGCGTCCCCGCCCTGCCGCCGCTGCCCGGCCTGACGCCGCCGGCGCTGCCGAGGTAGCCGTGACGAAGTGAAGGGAAAAGAGCCTGGTTCCGAAAGGACCAGGCTCTTTCTGTTGAAATCGGTCCGATTGTGCCGATGAGAAATCCAGGTCGATCCGTGGCGAAGGGCGAGGCGATCATGAACACGATCACGGGACGGATGCTGCGTCGCTGGCTGATGCAGGGAACCTTGGCGGGCGGGATCGTCGGCGCGCTGCTGCCGGTCGAAGTCCATGCGCAGGTTCCGCTGCAGCCGCCGATGGGGGTGCCGATCGCGCCGCTGCAGCCGCAGTTCGCCGCCCAGCCCGTGCTGCCACCGCTGCTCTATGTGCGCCTGTCCGGGCCGCAGGGGATGAAGGCGACGCTGTTTCGGGGCCAGGAGAAGGGCCAGACCTTCGACACGCCCTGCGTCGTCGGCGTGCGGCCCGGCTACGGCTACCGCTTCGCGCTCTCCGACATCCCGCAGTTCCCGCGCCAGACCTTTTTTCCCACGCTTGAAGTGCGCGGCACGCTGCACCTCTCCGACAAGCTGAAGAACGCCGACTTCCCGGCCACGATCCACTTCAACGAAGAGGAGCTGGCCCGCGTGCAGCAAGGGGCGCTGCTGAAGAAGGTGGTGATCCTCGAGCGCCCCGACCAGGCGTTCCCCGCCGCGAGCAAGGCCGACGCGCCGTTGGAGGTGAACGTGCCGTCGCCGCGCGACCCGCTGCAGGAAAGCCAGGAGCGCGGCCTGCCGGTCGTGGTGATGAGCCTGGGGCAGCGCCAGCTGACGCCGGAGGAGCTGGCCGCGCAGGCGGTGCCGGGCACGCTGTTGCTGCCGGGCGACAAGGTGCTGGGCTGGCCGCGCGCCGCGCCGTGGGTGACGTGGGGCTACTGCCCCGTCCATGACCCGATCGCCGGTCCGCGCCATCCGTCCGAGCATGTCACGCTGTTCGACGGCGGCGATTCGGGCAACCCCGCCGGCTTCGGCCAGGGGAAGCTGCGCGGCCTCGACCCGACCGACACCGTCGCCGAGTACACCGACAGCAAGGGCAACCGCAAGCTCGCCGTGTCGAACCGCATCGGCCTGTGCATCCCGCGCTTCGTGGTCTACCGCGGCGAAACTGGCTTGGTCACACAAGTCGCCACGCTCGGCACCGGCTCGACACGCGCCTCGCAGACGCAGATCGCCATGCGGAACAACCAGGTCCTCATCGAGCAGACGCAGCAGCAGCAGATCGAAGCCATCGCCAGCCGCCAGCGCGCCAGCGCGATCGGCAGCACGACCGGCACGCTGATCGTCGCCCGGACGCAGGGGCTGGAGATGAAGTCGTCGCTTCAGGACGTGCAGATCGTCAACGGCCTGTGCGAGTGCCCGAAGCAGGACGCGCCGGACCGGCCGCTGCTCATCATCAAATGGCCCGACAAGTGCGGCGCGAACATCGGCGACCTGCTGACGTTCCACCTGAAATACTCGAACCAGGGGGGCCAGCCGATCACCGACGTGGTCGTCAGCGACAGCCTGACCACGCGCTTCGAGTACGTGCCTGGCAGCGCGAAGACCGACCGCGCCGCCAATTTCACGACGCAGGCGAACGAGGCCGGCTCGCAGTTGCTCCGCTGGGAGATCCAGGGCACGCTTCAGCCGCGCGAGCATGGCGTCATCACGTTCCAGGTGCGCGTGCGGTAGAGCGGCGGATCGCCTTTCGACATGGACACTCCCGGATGAAATTCGCGTCAAGTTGGAATGGGCGCTTGACCCCTTCCCCTTGTCATGGAACAATACCTTGGTGAAAAGATCCGTGCAGAATTCAGCGTTGTGCGAGGGTTTGCCATGTTTCGCAAGGCGCTCATCATCGACGACGAGATGGAACTGGCCGAGATCCTCGCCGAGCACCTGCGCCGGCGCGGGTTCGAGTCGATCATCCTCAACGAAGGCAAGGACGCCGTCTCGTCCGTCCGGCTCCTCAAGCCCGACATCGTGCTCCTCGACCTGATGCTCCCTGACGTGGACGGCTACACGATCTGCGAGGCGCTCAAGCT
The DNA here is from genome assembly GCA_043720335.1 of Planctomycetia bacterium. Lineage (GTDB taxonomy): Bacteria > Planctomycetota > Planctomycetia > Gemmatales > Gemmataceae > JAYSSW01. The sequence continues at coordinate 1,881 of JAYSSW010000512.1, read as the reverse complement.
CGACCGCGAAACCAACCTCGTCCCCGTCGTGATGATCACCGCGCTGGGCGAGCCGAGCGACCGCGTCAAGGGCCTGCAGGTCGGCGCCAACCAGTACCTCGTCAAGCCGTTCACGTCCGAGACGCTGAACCACGCCGTGCAGCAGGCGCTCGACGCGACCGAGGACCTGCGCAAGCACGGCACCGTCGGCGAGATCCGCTTCCACCTGCAGAGCGACGCCAACTTCCTCGAGGAGCTGAACTCGCTGCTCAGCTCGCTGTTCCTGTTCAGCGGGCTGTCGCAGAGCCAGGCCAAGCAGCTCACCATCGCCGTCCGCGAGATGGGCACCAACGCCATCGAGTGGGGCCACGGCAAGCAGCTCGACCGCATCGTCACCGTCGACTACCGCATCGACCCGCAGAAGATCACCATCGACATCAAGGACACCGGCCCCGGCTTCAACCAGGTCGCGCTGCCCCACGCCGCCAACAGCGACGACCCGGTCGGCCACCTCATGGTCCGCGAGACGCTCGGCATCCGCGAGGGGGGCTTCGGCATCCTCATGTCGCGCGGCCTCGTCGACGAGCTGTCCTACAACGACCGGGGCAACGAGGTCCGCCTCGTCAAATACTTCCCGCCGCGCGCCCACCTGCAGCCCGACGAGGAGCGCGATCCGAAGCTGGCTTCCACTCCTTGACCCGCAACGGATCGCTGACATGATGCGCCGAAACTTCGTGGCGTTGCTCCTCGTCGCCGTCGCGGCGCTGCTGCCGGGCTGCCAGCGCGGCCCGCAGCCGGTCGTCGTCTACTGCGCGCACGACCGCGAGTTCGCCGAGGAGATCCTGCGCGCGTTCACGAAGAAGACCGGCATCCCGGTCGCCGAGCGCTACGACACCGAAGCCAACAAATCGGTCGGCCTCTACGAGGATCTGGTGCGCGAGTCGGCGAAGCCGCGCTGCGACGTGCATTGGAACAACGAGATCCTGGCGACGATCCGCCTGCAGAACCAAGAAATCCTTGCGTCGTACGCCAGCCCGTCGGCCGAGCCGTTCCCCGATGCGTTCAAAGCGAAGGACGGCGCCTGGACCGCGTTCGCCGCCCGCGCGCGTGTGCTGCTCGTCAACACGAACCTCGTGAAAGAAAGCGACACGCCGCGCAATTTGCTCGACCTTGCGAAGCCGGAGTGGAAGGGGCGCGTCGCGATGGCGAAGCCGATGTTCGGCACGACCGCCAGCCACGCCGCCTGCCTGTTCCAGTCGTGGGGCAAGGCCGACGCCCAGGCGTTCTACCGCAAGCTGAAGGACAACGAGGTTCAACTTCTGCCGGGCAACAAGCAGGTCGCCGTCGCGGTGGGCGGCGGGCAGGTCGCCGTCGGCATGACCGACACCGACGACGCCATGGCGGAGATCGAAGCGGGCAAACCTGTCCGCATGGTCTTCCCCGACGCCGATGCAACCGTCGAAAGCAAGCGCGGCGTGCTGTTCCTGCCGAACACGGTCGCGATGGTCAAAGGCTGCCCAAACCCCGATGGAGCGAGGAAGCTGATCGACTTCCTGCTCAGTCCGGAAGTCGAAACGCGGCTGGCGAAGTCGGCGAGCCGGCAGATCCCGCTGAACCCGACCATCAAGATTGGCGACCTCAAGCCGATCGAGACGCCTTCCACCGTCCGCGCCATGCCGGTCGATTTCGCCCAGGCGGCGGCGGCGTGGCCGGAGTCGCAGCAGTTCCTGGTCGAATTGTTCGCCCTTCGTTGATCGCCCGCTTGGCACGTCGTTTGCTGCCATGTCTTCTGCGATCAGGAGAGACATTGCCAGACTACACGAACCCGGAGCGCAAGCGATGGGATCACAGCGAACCATGCAGGCGGGCAAATTCTCGTTCCGCGTGTCGACAAGGTATCCC
>JAYSSW010000511.1:0-1752 GCA_043720335.1 Planctomycetia bacterium | reverse complement strand
GAGGGCTCGCCGCACACGCCGCCGGCCGGGGCCGCGATGCAGGCGCGCTACGTGGCGGGGCTGTCGTCGCTGGACGACTTGTCGAAGGTGATGCGGCGTCAGGGGGCGCAGGTGGGCATGGACCGGGCCGACCGCTGGATCGGCCTGACCGACGGAGGCGCCGGCCTGGAGCCGTTCGTGCAGAAGTCGTTCCCGCGTGTGGAGGTGGTGATCCTCGACTTCTGGCACGCGTCGGACCATCTGGGGGACCTGGCCCGCGCGCTGCATCCGCAGGACGAGGAGAAGGCGAAGGAGCAGAAGGGGCGGTGGTGCCACGCGCTGAAGCACGAAGGCGGGGCGGCGGTGGTGGCGGCGCTGGAAGCGCTGGCGCTGCCGGAGCGCCGCCCCGCGCTGAGGGCGGTCCACGCCGAAGTGCTGGGCTACCTGCGCAAGAACGTGCCGCGGATGGACTACCCGAGCTACCTGAAGAAAGGCTGGCTGATCGGCTCCGGCGCGGTGGAGTCGGCGTGCAAGACGGTGGTGGCCCAGCGGCTGAAGCTGGCCGGCATGCGCTGGCGCGAGCCCGGCACCGATGCCGTGTGCCACCTCCGCGCCCTCTACAAGAGCGAACTCCCCCAGTGGCGCCTGTTCTGGCAACGCATAACCCGCGACTGAACAATTGCTCCACCAACTATTATGACGCCTACACGAAGTATCGTTGCAAAACGTGCGGAGAGGAATGGCGGGTGAGAACGCAGACACAAGACTCGGCGTGATCATGAAGCACTCGTACGGGATCAAGTCGGCAGACACGCTGTGGACGCGTCTGGTGCTGGACCTGAACCGAGTCGGCAAGTCGGCGAGTCGGCGGCGCACACCGTCGCCGGCCTACGCGATCTAGCCCCCGCCTTCTGGGCCGCCTTCTCGCCCGGTTGCCCCTAAAAATGGAAGAGCCAAGGAATCAAGGCTGCCACTATGGATGGCGAACCAGCAAGATCATTCCATTCCACGTTGGCAACTTTGCAAAAGCCCAGTTCAAAGATCTGCACTGTTTCTTTGGTGGGTGGAGAATTCCGCTATCTGCTTTTGCAAACATGCGGGACAAATCCCGTGCGTGAAGCGCACATCCACCAAGACATTGATGAACTCCTCGACCCCGCGCCAATAATCCGGCTCGTCGCGAACCTTCTTGCACCAGGCGCAGATCGGCAACCACGCCTCCAGTCGAAGCACCGCGACGGAGGCCGCCACCATCAACTGTTCCTTGACACGCTTGGCGTTTTCCACCTCCGCCGGCCGCCAGGGCAAGGAGCGTTCCCGGACGGTCTCTCTCCAGGCCGCGAACGAGCGCCGCGGAGACATTCGGCCATCGGGGCCGGATTTGCCGTGCGGGTCGCCGCCCCAATCGACCGATTGCAGCACTTCGGGCCTGAACCAAAGGACGTACTCGTCGGCGTCTCGCGACACTTCCAGCGCCAGCAGGCCGCTGGCCACGTCGGCGAACGGCTTCGCCGGGGTGTAGACCTGGGATAATCGGTCGGTGGCGACGAGCGGGGAGGCGAGCCCCTTGATCCAGCCGATCAATCCCGGGATTGCCAGTTCCGGAGGCGTTTGGCCGATCGGCAGGCCGCGGCCGGCGCGCCAAACCACGGCTCCGCTGGCCCCGACGAGGGCGAGCAGATCGGCCTCGTTCTTCGCCAGGGCCGCGATGGGCGGCGTCGTTCCGCCGATCAAGGTCGCCGTCCGGGCAAGTGCTTCGGCGAGGCTTGCCAG
>JAYSSW010000510.1:0-3922 GCA_043720335.1 Planctomycetia bacterium | reverse complement strand
CGCCATTCTCTCCAGTCATGCGGGGACGGTGTCGCGGCTCCCATGCATCTGTCTTACAGCGCAAGAAGTTTAGTTCTTTGCGCAGCGATCAGTAAACTTCGCGAAGCTGGTTGTGTTCCGCGCCGAAACACGCTACGCTGGCGAGCTTCATGCGCCGAGCGCCAGCCCCGCAGTCGCGTTGTCGAGAATCCCACGACCGGAGTTCGATCCATGAATGAAGCGAGCCGCCTCGAACCGCCGAAGGACACGCGCAGCTACTGGCAGCTGGTGAAGAGCCACCCGGTCGGCTTCTGGTTCATCTTCTGGGGCGAACTCGCCGAGCGCTGCTCGTACTACGGCATGAACTCGATCCTCGCCCGCTTCCTGTCGGAGAAGCTGGAACTGGGCGAAGGCAACTCCGGCACCTACACCTCGCTCTTCAAGGCCGGCGCCTACTTCTTTCCGCTGCTGGGGGGCTTCCTCGCCGACCGGTACCTCGGCAAGTACCGCCTCATCGTCATGTTCTCCATCCCCTACATCATCGGCCACGTCATCCTCGGTTTCGAGACGATCCCCGCCACTCTGGTCGCGCTCACCCTCCTCGCGATGGGCAGTGGCGTCATCAAACCCAACATCTCAACGCTGATGGGCATGACGTACGACCAGAAGCGCCCCGGCGACGAGAAGCTCCGCAGCATGGCCTTCGAAATGTTCTACATGGCCATCAACATCGGCTCCGCCATCTCCTACGCGAGCATCCCTTTCATCCGCACGAAATACGGCTACTTCATCGCCTTCCTCTGCCCCGCGGTCCTGATGGCGATCTCGTTCGTCATCTTCGCGCTGGGAAAGAAGCACTACGCCGTCGAAAGCACCGATCGCCGCGCCAAGACCCCGCAGGAGAAGGCCGAGCAATGGCTTGTCATCAAGAAAGTCGCGCCGCTGTTCCTCCTGGTCATGGTGTTCTGGGCCATCTTCGACCAGTCGCACAACACCTGGATCTTCTTCGCGAACATGTACATGGACCGCTCGCTGTTCGGCTACGAGATCGACCCGGAGGTGTTCGGCACGCTCAATCCCCTGCTGATCGTGCTTTTCGTCCCCCTCATGCGCATCATGTGGAACTCGCTTGAGAACTACCGCGTCAAGCCCCGGGCAACCGACAAGATGATCCTTGGGTTCGTCCTCACCGGCACGACGATGGTCGCGATGGGCGTCGCCGGCTTCCTGGTCAAGCCCGGCAGTCTCGAAACGCTGGCGGTCCCCATCGCCGTCGGCGAGCAGGAGAACGACGCCGAGAAGAAAATCAAGCCCGTCGTGCAGCAGATGCGAGCAGGCATGGTCGCCTCGCTGGTCGCCAGTCCCGGCTCGATTCCGCACGCGTTCACAGCGGTCGGCCTGCCCCCGCAGCTCACCCGCTTGTACGTCCGGCCCGAGAACAAAGTCACCATCTGGTGGCAGGTTCTGGCGTTCGTTCTCATCACCGTCGCCGAGATCCTCATCTCCGTCACCGGGCTTGAGCTTGCCTTCGTCGTGTCGCCTCCGTCGATGAAGGGATTCGTCACCGCGCTTTGGCTTGTGACCGTCGGCATGGCGAACCTATTCATCAACGCATCGGTGACGCGGCTCTACCCGTCCATGAACAAGGGGCAGTACTTCGCCATGCTCGCCGCCGGCGCGTTCGTCGTCGCGATCCTGTGCGTGTTTATCGCACGCGGGTTCAACAAGGTGCAAGTGCCCGACGAACTGCCCGAGGCGCCGGAGACGCCGTCGGCGTGAGCGTTGGCTTGCAGCGATCGCATTCCGCAGCCCCGGCGACCCTGGGGCTGCTTCGTTGCGCGAATCAACGGCGAGCCGCAGCCCCGTGAGGGGCCGGGTAACAGCGATGCCGAAGCCGAGCAGTAGCCCGAAGCGCATCCGCCTCGCCTTCGCTCAGCCTGCCGAGCTGGACCACGCGGTCGAAGCCGGAAAGAACGCCGTGGATGTTGCGCTGGTGCTGGCCTACAAAGGTCTTCATGGCATGTTCCTGGCTGGCGGAGTGGCGCTTCGCAAAACGCGCGCGATTCCCACCAGGAATGCCTTTCTCCCTCCTCCCCTTTTGCTTTGCTTGGTTGCGGCCCCGCCGCGCTGTGGCGTCGGCGGCTAGATCTTTGAGAGAGTAGACGCGGGACGCCGACACGACCTCTGACCAGGGACCCATCGCCGAATGAGCACCAACGACGCCACGACGGAACCGCTGCTGCGCACCCTGGCGCCGGCCCTGCGCGAGATCGAACGGCGCGTGCGCGGCTGGCTGTCGGCCAAGCGTCGCCACCCCGTCTCCACCCTGCAGCGCGCCAGCCTCGAAGGGATGGCCAACGACCTCGACCGCCAGGCCGCCACGCTCCAGCAGGACCAGCCCCTCCTTGTCGTCATGCTCATGGGGGGCACCGGCGTCGGCAAGTCGACCCTCCTCAACGCGCTCGCCGGCGGCGCCATCGCCCAGGCCTCCTTCGCACGCCCCACCACCCGCGACCCGGTCGTCTACCACCACCAGTCGATCCCCACCACCCGCCTCGACCCGGCCCTGCAATTCTGCAAGCTCGCCTCGCACGACCGGCCCTCGCTGCAACACAAGATCCTCGTCGACACCCCCGACCTCGACAGCAACGACCTGTCCAACCGCGAGAAGCTGCTGCGCCTTCTGCCCGTCGCCGACATCGTCCTCTACGTCGGCTCGCAGGAGAAATACCACGACAAGCTCGGCTGGGACATCTTCCTGCAGCAGCGCAGGCGGCGGGCGTTCGCGTTCGTGCTCAACAAGTGGGACCGCTGCCAGCACCCCGGCGCCAGCGGCCTGCGCCCCGACGACGACATGCTGCGCGACCTGGCCGACGAGGGCTTCGACCAGCCGCTGCTGTTCCGCACCTGCGCCCAGCACTGGGTCGACCATCCGTGGCAGGGGAGCGAAGGCCCGGTCAAGCCGCCCGTCGAAGGGGAGCAGTTCCTGTCGCTGCTGCGCTGGCTGGAACAGGGGCTGAACCGCCTGGAGATCGAAGCGATCAAGGCGCGCGGCGTCAGCCAATTGCTCAGCCAGCTTCAATCGTCGCTCGAAGCGATCCGCCCGCCGGACTACACGCCGGTCGCGGAGCGCATCGAGTCGGCGTGGCGTCGGATGCTCGGCGAGGAGTCGGCCACCATCGCGACGGTGCTGCTCAACACGCTCGACCCCTACCAGAAGGAGATCGAGCACCACTTCGCCCAGGAACGGCAGCGGCAGTTCAGCGGCGTCATGGGGCTGTACCTGCACGGCTTCAACAAGCTGCGCTACGCCGGCAGCACGCTGCGCGACCAACTCCCGTTCATCGGCAAGGGCGCCGCCACCTCCGCACCGGTCGACTGGGACATCGCCGCCTTCGCCGAGTCGTGCAGCAGCGCCGCGGCGAAGCAGCACCTGGAGCCTCGCTACAAGGCGCTCGCCAACCGGCTGTTGGTCGAGGCCGACACGCTCGGCATGCCGCTTCAATTGTTGCACGACGCCACCGAGACGCTGGTGAAGCTCGACTGGCGCGGCCGCAACGCGCAGGCGATGGTCGAGACGATCGCCCAGGTGGAGCGGTCGTGGTCGCAGCCGTCCGGCACGCGCTGGTGGCTGCAGAAGGCGATCATCGCCGCCGCCGACTGGCTGCCGCTGCTGTCGTGCGGCACGATGGGGACGATCCTGCTGTGGGGCTACACGATGGACCGCCGCGTGTTCCTCTGGTCCGACCTGCTGCTGCCGCTGGCCGTGGTGGCGATGGTGCTGCTGGTGCTGCACGTGCTGATCGCGCTGGTGATGCCGCTGCGCTGGGAGGCGATCCGGGCCGAGTTCCTCGACAAGCTGGTGGGCAAGCTGACCGACGAGAAGCTGCAGCACTTCGGCCAGATCCCCGCAGACCTGGCCAACGAAGTGCTGGGCGAGCGC
>JAYSSW010000509.1:0-3922 GCA_043720335.1 Planctomycetia bacterium | reverse complement strand
AGCCCGCCCGCGGTGGCGGCGACGCGGACGATGTTGAAGGAGCTGGCGGCGGTAACGTTGCCGCCGCCGATCTCGTCGGGGGTGGTGTTGCTGTTGCGGGTGTTGAAGGCGACGATGGTGTTCTTGAGGGTGACGAGGGAGGAGTTGGCGAACTGGTCCATGAAGATGCCGCCGCCGACGCCGCTGGCGGCGGAGACGACGCTGTTCCGGGCGATGGTGCTGTTGGTGACGACGAGGTTGGCGTTCGCCGAGGCGAAGCCGCTGAAGAAGACGGCGCCCCCCTTGGTGGCAGCGGTGTTGTTCGCGAGGGTGGAGTTGGTGATGGCGAGGTCGCCGAGGCCCCAGATGGCGCCGCCGTCGCCCGGTTCGAAGACGGCGCCGCCGAGGACGGCGTGGTTGATCTGGAAGGTGGAGCCGAGGATCGTGCCGGAGCCGTTGTAGTTGAGGCCTCCCCCCAGGGAGGCGGTGTTGTCCACGACGGAGGAATCGAAAAGGTTGAAGGAGCCGCTCTTGAAGATGCCGCCCCCCTGATTGGTGGCGGTGTTGTCGCGGAGGGTGGAGAAGCCGACGGTGAGCAAGCCGGTGGAGTTCCAGACGCCGCCGCCGTTGCTGCCGGCGGCGTTGTTGCTGATGACGCAGCGGTTGAGGGTGAGGGTGTTGGCGCAGAAGATGCCCGCGCCGAAGACGGCCTGGTTGTCCTGGAGGGTGCAGCGGTTGAGGGTCGCCGCGCCGGAGGAGCGGACGCCGCCGCCGCCGCTGCTGGTGGTGTCGACGCCGTTCTTGATCACGAGGTTGTTGAGCGTGATGGAATGGGTGAAGTCGGTGACCGCCAGCACGCGGAAGTTGGGCGTTCCCCCCGCCAGGCTGCGCTGGATGACGACCGGGGTGTTGGGGCCGAACCCGCTGATGGTGGTGGAGGTGCCCGACTCGCTGAGCGTGAGCTGGGCGGTGGTAAGCGTGACGGTGCTGACGCCGTTGGCGAAGTCGATGGTGTCGTTCTGGCCGTTGGTGTTGGCGAAGCCGACCGCTTCGCGGAGCGAACCGCTGCCGCTGTCGTTGCCGTTGGTGACGGTGAAGTTGGCGGGCACGTCGCGGGCTTCGAGCGTGTCGAACATCAGCCGCGTGCGGCTGGGCTTGCGGGTGATCGGCGACGGGGACCGACGCAGCCACTTGGCGAGGGATCGAAGCATGATGACGTACCTTTCGTGAATGAAGGAGGACGGCGCGCGGTGTACCCGTCACTACTACATCGCGGGAGCCTTGCACGAAAATGGAAAAACGTCGCAACGTGTTGATGTGAATTGACTTGGGTTACTGTCGCTTCCCGGCTCCGCCTCGCGGAATGTTTTCAGGGAGACGAACGACGTCCGTGCGTGAGAAGCGAGGCGGCGACTCGAACCGGACAGAGTCTGGTACGAGGCGAAGGGAATGGGAGACGTGGATCAGGCGCCTACCAACGAAAAAAGGCGAGGCGCCGGGGGGAAACCGGACGCCTCGCACCGAGCAGGGGTGACGCTCGTGGATCAGTGCGGCCCGTGGAGGGCCGGGTCGGGGTGCTCCTCCAGCGGCAGCTTGACGGTGAACTTCGATCCCTTGCCAACGATGCTCTCGACGCGGATGCGTCCGTGGTGCTGCTCGATGATCTGCCGGCAGACGCTGAGGCCCAGGCCGCTGCCGCCGTGGCCGTGCTCGTCGGGTTGCTTGGTGGTGTAGAACGGCTCGAAGATCATCCGCAGGCTGTCGGGCGGGATGCCGACGCCGGTGTCGCTGACGCGGATCTCCGCCATCCGGGTGGACGGGTTCTCGCGCACTTCGAGGACGATGCGTCCGCCGCGCGGCATCGCTTGCCGGGCGTTGATGATGAGGTTCAGCAGGATCTGCTCGATCTGCCCGCGCACGACCGGCGCCTTGGGCCGGCCCTGGTACTTCTTCTCGATCTTCACCTGGTGCTTGCTCAAATCCTTGTCGGCCAGCACCAGCACCTCTTCGACGAGGGCGATCAGGTCGGTCGTCTCGCGCTGGGTCGTCTGGTTGCGGGCGAAGCCGAGCATGCTGGAGATGACGGTGGCGGCTCGCAGGCTGCCTTTGTGGATCTTCTCGAAGGCCTGCACGCGGTTCGCTTCGCTGCATTCGAGGCGCATGCCGAGCTTGGAGTAGTTGATGATGGTGGTCAGGATGTTGTTGAACTCGTGGGCGACGCTGGAGGCCAGCGTGCCGACGCTGCTGAGCCGCTGCGCCCGCAGCAGCTGCTCGCGAAGTTGCTCGTTCTCGGCCTGCGTCGTGGCCAGTTCCTCGCCGATCATGCGGTCGTCTCCGTCGCGTCGAAGAGGGGGCGTGCCGTTCGCGGATGACGCGGAACCCACGCGGATTTCGACAAGCATGGTATCGGCATCGGCACCCGGTCTCTTCATCGGAAGTGCTTGCAAAAGCGGTTGTTAAGTCTCCCGCGATTCGGCCGTTCTCGCCGTTTCCGCAACCTGCGCAGCACGGGAAACCCAGCGACCCTCACGCGGCCTCGGCAACCTGGAGACGCTGCCACCGACTTTGACGGCGCGAGCGGACACGAAAAAACGCCGACCGCAGCGGACTTGCGTCCATTGCGGTCGGCGTCGAGGGTGAGACGAGTTCGCTGCGTTCGCTCTACTTGAAGCGGGAGACGGCCTTCTCGAAGCCGGTCTTCAGGTCGTCCATCGAGGCGCTGAGCCTCGTCTTGACCGACTCCCAGCGGTCCTGGGTGGCGGCCCCCAGCTCGCGCAGCTCCTCGCGAGCCGTCGCGGTCTTCTTGCTCAGCGTGCTGATCGCCTCGTCGTAGTGCACCTTGGCCTCGGCCGTGGCGGTCTTCGACTTCGTCCTCATCTCGTCGATGGACTGGTCCATGTCCTTCAGCTTGACTTCCGCCTGCTTGTGGAAAGCGTCGCGGTCCTGGCGCCACTTCTCCTTGTCGAGCGTGACGGTGGCGTCGGTCTTGTCCTTCGTGGACACCACCGAGCCTTTGAACCAGCCCTGGGTGTAGCCGAGCGCGCCGGCGCCGATCGCCAGGATGACCACAATGACAAGAAATCCCTTCATGACTCGTTCTCCGCTGCAAAGGTTCCGTTCGCGTCGATCTATCGCCCAATCCGGCCTTGCTGGGCCGTACGTTGTCCGGGAGTCGTTCTGGTTGGTTAAATGGAGATGGGGATGCGGCCGAGCAGGACGAGGATCACCACCACGACCAGCACCAGGCTGAGCAGGCCGCTAGGACCGTAGCCCCAGTTGCGCGAGTGGTTCCAGTTCGGCAGGCCGCCGACCAGGAGGAGGATCAGGAGGATGAGCAGGATGAGTCCCATGGCAAAGCCCTTTCAATTCGCGTCGGGGGGTGTTGTCGCACTGGTGGAGGAAACCGCCGCGCTCCGGGAGCGAAGCGCGGCGGCGTTGGTTCAGGTCACAGTTTGAGCGACTTGGTGAACTCGTCGAGTTCCTGGTTCGCTTGTTCCTTCTCGTAGCCGTACTTCTTCTGAAGAAGCCCGGAGAGCTGGTCGCTCTTGCCTTCGATGGCGAGCAGGTCGTCGTCAGTGAGCTTGCCCCACTTCTCCTTGACCTTGCCCTTGAGCTGCTTCCAGTTGCCGGTGATTTCGTCCCAGTTCATGGTTGTTCTCCTTGACAGGGTGAGTTGTCGTTGAACATGGAAGGATGGAAAAGCAATCGCCGTGCCAATCGCGGAATACGCCATGAATCGCGAAAAATGGCCGACAAGCCGTCGAAACGGCGCGGCGCGCGGAACGCCGGCGCCGACGCGCGGGAAGCGGCGTTCCCACGGAAGTTTCGGCTTCGCGCGTCGCGATCAACCTGCGTAAGAAGTTATTTCAAACCTTCGCGAGTCGCGACTTCTTTGCAACGGCGAGCGGCGCGGCGTAAGCCCGCCGTGAAAAACCGCAACGAT
>JAYSSW010000508.1:0-1753 GCA_043720335.1 Planctomycetia bacterium | reverse complement strand
TTGCGTGGGACGGCGCCCCGCGGGAGGGCCGTTGGACTCCAGCCCCCAACGGCCCTCACGGCAAGGACGCCATCGTGGAGCATGCGACTTCCCGCTCCGCTCGTCCCGCCCCTTCCGAAGCCGGGCTGCCGCTCACCGAGGCCCTCCGCGAGTATCTGCCCGACGAGCTGATCGACCAGGCCCTCGCCGACGAGAACGTCGTCCTGCGCCACATGACCAAGCCCCGCGACCAATACCCCCCGCAACACCAAGACTTGCGCCTGGCGGAAGTGCCATTCGACCCTGGGCTGCGCGATGCAGCACCTTTGGTGCAAAGACGAATGCCCGATTTCAGTCGCGGCAAATCGGCTCTCGTGAACCAAACACGATCCTGCGATCAACCCGCGCCGTCTACCGACGGGCTGGCTTGATGGAAGCGGATCTTCACGTGTCACTTCGCCACTTCCAGGCAGTAGATGTTCTCCTTGTCACGCAGGTACATGCGGCGGTCGGAGATCGTCGGGACGGTGCGGTTGTCGCCGAGGAGCGTGAAGCGGGCCTTCTCCTCGTACTTCTCCGGCGTGGCACGAGCGAGGACGACGTCGCCTGCCTTGGTGGTCATGAACAGGTGGCCGTCGGCCAGGCAGATGCCGCCTTTGCCGAACTCCTTCTGCGACCACATCAGCTTGCCGGTCTTCAGTTCGACGCAGTTGAGCTGGATCCGCTCGCTGAACTCGCCGTTCAGGCCGTAGAGGTAGCCGTCCTGGACGACGGAGTTGGCCCAGAAGTTCGTCATGACGCCCTTCTTGCCCTTGCTCTCCCAGATCATCTCGGGCGGGCCGCTTGCGGAGAGGCGGTAGAGGGCGCTGCCGACGCCTTCGCCGGAGGTGACGAACAGCGTGTCGCCGATGACAAGCGGCGTGCAGATGTTGCAGTCGTACTCGGTCTCCCAGGTGACTCGCCACAGTTCCTTGCCCGCAGGCGAGACGGCGAGCAGACCGGACGCGGTGAAGAACAGAAGTTGCTTCTGGCCTGCAACGGTCATCGCGACGGGGGTGGCGTAGGCGGCCTTGTCGTCGCCAAGCTTCCAGGCGAGCTTGCCGTCCTTCTTGTTCAGCGCCACGACGCCGGCGCCCTTGCCGCCGGGGATGGCGAGGACGAGGTCGCCGTCCACGACAGGGGACGCGGACAGGCCCCACGAGATGTTCTTGGCGCCGAACTCCTTGAGCAAATCAACACTCCAGACGATGTCCCCCTTGGCGGCGTCGAGGCAGACGAGCGGGCCGCTGACCGACTGGACGTAGACGAAGTCGCCTTCGAAAGTCGGCGTGCTGCGGGGGCCGTTGCCGTACTGGTTCTTGTACGCGGGGGCGATCTTCGTTTCCCAGAGCTTGGTCCCCTTGGCGGCGTCGAGGGCGAGGACCGCTTCGCCGCCGTTGCGCTGGACGAGGGTGACGGCCTTCCCCTTGGCGACGACGACGGCGGAGTAGCCCTCGCCGCCGGGAGCTTTCCACAGCACCTTGGGTCCGTCCTTGGGCCAGTCGACGAGCAGGCCGGTTTCGGGGGACGAGCCGTTGCGGTTCGGCCCCAGCCAGTTCGGCCAGTCGGCGCCCCACACGGGCAGCCCCATCAGCACCACGACGCAGCCAGCCAGCACCCGACGCATGACGCATCCTCCCTGGAGTTCGATTCGACGCTGCACCATGATAAGACGAACGGGAACGCGACGCGACGGGAAAAATCGCCGCGACCATTTGTTGTTCAAGTTATCAAG
>JAYSSW010000507.1:0-3924 GCA_043720335.1 Planctomycetia bacterium | reverse complement strand
GGGCTTACGCCGCGCCGCTCGCCATTGCCAACCATTGCATCGCCGCGAGGGTTGTGCGCCCGCTCTCCGCCGTGTTTCCCGAACGAGGACGCCCCCATGAACGAACAAGCGATGCGCTTCCGGCTCGGCATCTTCGTGCTCGCCGCCCTGCTGCTGCTGGCGGTGCTCGCCACGCTGTTCGGCGGCTTCCCCAGCTACTTCAAGACCACCGAGAACTACACCCTCGTCTTCACCAACGCCCAGGGAATTGCGCCCGGAACTCCCGTTCGCCGTTCCGGCGTCCGCATCGGCGAGGTCCGCAGCGTCGATCTCGACAACGTCACCGGCAAAGTCCAGGTCGGCATCCGCGTCGACGGGGGCTTCTACCTTCGCAAAGGCGACAAAGGCACGCTCATCACCGGCCTGATCGGCGGCGACTCGTCGATCGCGTTCCTGCCCCCCGACGACGACAAGCTCGCCGACACCACGCGCGTCGAGGCCGGCGCCGTGCTGCCCGGCTACACGCAGGCCGACGCCGGCTCGCTCATCCAGAAGACCGGCGACCTGGTCCCCAACGCCAAGGAGATGCTCGACGAGATCCGCAAGGCGTTCCAGCGGCTCGACAAGTCCGGCCCGATGATGGAGGAGACGCTGAAGGAGTTCCGCGACTTCGCCAAGGCGACCCGCGAGATGGTCCCCGAGGTCCGCAAGGTCGGCGGCGACGTTCACGAGCTGGTCAAGGACATCCGCAAGAACATCCCCGACCTCGCCAAGACCAACCAGGAGATCCAGGTCACGCTCTCCACCTGGAACCGCTTCGGCGAGTCGGCCAACGTGCTGCTCAAGACCAACGAGGACAAGATCACCAAGTCGCTCGCCAGCTTGCAGGAGACGCTTGCGTCGGCCAACAAGCTGTTCAGCCCCGACAACCAGAAGCTCATCACCGAGACGCTGGCGTCGGTCAACAAGCTGTTCAGCTCCGAGAACCAGAAGGTCATCACCGAGACGCTGCAGAACGTGCAGAAGGGGAGCGCCCGCCTCGAAGTCATCGCCAAATCGACCGAGGAACTCATCAAAGAGGGCAAGGACTTCCTTCGCGACGGCCGCGACATCATGAAGGACGCCAAGGGGACGGTCGCGCAGGTCAACAGCACGCTCAAGGGCGCCGACGAGGTGCTCGCCAGCATCGGCAAGGCGACCAAGCCGTTCGGCGAGCAGACGCCGAAGATCCTCAAGAACCTGGAGGAGAGCAGCGAGAAGCTGAACCGCGTCATGTCCGACGCGAGTGAATTGTTGCGGGCGGTGGCGCGCGGCGAAGGCACCGTGCAGAAGCTGCTGTTCGACCCGTCGCTGTACAACAACCTGAACGACACCGTCCTCATGACGACGAAGATCATGCCGCGTCTCGACCGCATCCTGCGCGACGTGGAGATCTTCGCCGACCGCATCGCCCGGCACCCCGAATCGCTCGGCATCGGCGGCGTCGTGCGGCCCAGCAGCGGCGTGCTGCCGTTCCCGCGGTGACGACGCGCAATCATCCCCCAAGCCCCAGGATGAGCAACGCGATTCCTGGGGGTTCGACCCCCACCAATCGCGTTGCTCATGGTGGGGCTTGCACAACAAATCGCAAACTCAACACGATGGCATCCAAACCCCCCGCCTCCGAAACACCGTTGCTGCGCAGCTTCTTCGCACGCCTTGAAGCATGGCTCGCGAAGAACCGCAAGCGTTTCCTCGCGGCACTTCAGCCCGGGGCGAGCGACGCCGGCCTGCGTTCGCTGGAAGCCGCGCTCAAGCGGCCGGTGCCGGAGGCGTTGCGGACGCTGCTGGCGTGGCGCAACGGGCAGGGCGAGGACTGCGTCGGCTACTTCGAGGACCGCTGGGTGCTGATGCGCAGCGCGATGATCGCGGCAGTGAAGCCGGGGCTGGACGCCGACGCCAAGGAGACCGGCTGGCAGCCGGCGTGGATCCCGTTCCTCGACGACGACCAGGGGGACTATCTCGCGCTCGACACGTCGCAGTCGCCGCCGCTGGTGCGGCTGTTCCTGCTGGGCGAGAAGCAGCACGCCGTGGCCGCCCCGTCGCTGTCGGCGTGGCTGACGACGTTCGTGGAAAACCTCGAAAAAGGCCGCTACACCGAGGACCCCGAACGGGGCGAGATGATCTTGAAGGACGACGCGAAGAAGTAATTGAATCCGCTTCGCTCGGCCCCCCTCTCCCCCCGCCGCAATGCCAACATCTCATTTCAACGGCCACGTCGCGGGGGGAGAGGGGGGCCGAGCGAAGCCACTTGGTCATTGCGCAAACAAGGCGCGGGTAAATCATTTCCCGCCGCTCGCTGGTTCGCATCGAATCGATCAATCGATCAACGCTTCCCGCCGTGCCCGGAGAAGGCGGGGTTGGGGACGCAGGCCTCTCCGAAGAAGGCGCGGCAGGAGCCGAAGACGAAGCGCAGCTCGTCGTGGGTGTTGCCGCAGTTGCCGAACGGCTGCGTCTGGCAGTCGCGGCCGCAGCTGTTGAGGTGCCCCTGCAGCGCGCGGTAGCCGGTGGTGTAGGGGCCGGCGGCGGGCGGGGCCGGGATCGGCGTGTACTCGTAGTGCGGCACGTTCGCGACGGTGCGCGGGTACAGCGCGCTCCAGCCCGTCAGCGGCGCATCGCCATACCAGCCGTTCGGACGCGGGCGCGTGTGGATGTCCTGCGCATGCAGCCGCGGCGCCCCGGCGACGCCCACGATCAAGCTCAGTCCCAGCCAAAGCAGACGATGGTTCATGTGATGGTTTCCACGAGGAGGTGTGGTCGCGTTGGTGCCGAATCCAGGGGTGGACATCACCATCATCGGACATGGAACCGACCAGGCAGGACGGGAAGCCTGCACCAGCCGCGAAAAGCGGCGGAAGCCAGCGAACCCCTGCGGGCCGCGCCGGTCGTGCGGCCCGGCGGAAGCGATGATTACGACCCTCGTCCCATCGGCTACTCACTTTCACGCAATCTTCGTTTGCCTCACCGCACCCCAACGCTAACAATGACTAAAGTTCATTTTGTCTAATAGCCCTCCGTTCCCACCCCCAAGGGTTGCCTCACGGCAACGAATTTCCATGAACGCGAAACGTCGAGGCTTCACCCTGATCGAATTGCTGGTCGTGATCGCCATCATCGCGATCCTCATCGCCCTGCTGGTCCCCGCCGTGCAGAAGGTGCGCGAGGCGGCCTCCCGCATGGAATGCAGCAACAACCTCAAGCAGCTGGGACTGGCGACGCACAGCTACGAATCGACCTACAAGTACTTCCCGCCCGGCTGGCAGCTCCCCATCCCCGGTGCGGGCGTCGGCAACGTCTGGTCGAACCCCACCTACGCACTCAGTCAGGTCGCTGCCGGCCCCCAGCTGCCTGGCGCCCCGCGCTTCACCAACCTCTTCGTTGAACTGCTCCCCTACTTCGAGCAGGACAACCTCCAGAAGCGCTGGGACTACAACGTCGTCGCCAACAACCTCGGCCCCGCCGGCTCGACCGCCAGCCAGGTCGTCAAGATCATCATCTGCCCCAGCAGCCCCATCGCCGAGCAGCCCCAGGCGACCGTGTCAGGCAAAGTCTACGGGCTGAACAGCTACGCCGGCGTCGCGGGCCGCTTCTCGTTCCGGGCCTTCAACGGCAGCGCCTACCAGATCTCCAACGACGGCGTCTTCTACATCAACAGCCGGGTGCGGATGTCGGGCATCACCGACGGCACCAGCAACACGTTCATGTGGGGCGAACGCCTGCACCGCGACAAGAACTTCGACCGCATGTACACCAACTTCCCGATCATCGGCTGGGCCGGCTGGGCCTGGTGCGACCAGCCCAACGCGATCGGCGACTTCCTGGTCGGCGCCGCCCAGCCCATCAACTGGCTCATCCCCGACTCCGCCACCGGCGCCAACAGCTCCTCCAACCCCTGGGTCCAGCAGC
>JAYSSW010000506.1:0-3929 GCA_043720335.1 Planctomycetia bacterium | reverse complement strand
CCCGCTTACGCAGGCCGTTCGCCACACCGAGCAATCTGAGAAATCGCCCCCTTGACCGTCGCACCACTGAGATCGGCACCATGCAGTTCTTCCTCTTCATGCTCGCAAACGCGATGCTGTTCATTCGGCCCAGCGAGTTCGTCGCCGAGCTGAACGCGGTCGAGCTGTACCGCTACATCATCGCCCTCTGCCTGCTCGTCTCGTTCCCCCTCGTGCTGCGCCAGTTCACCCTCCGCTTCCCCGGCGTGCCCCCCATCGCGGGGATCGTCCTCGCCCTGTTCCCCGCCGTCGTCCTGTCCGGCATGATGCACGGCGACGGCGACCTGCTCATCGACACGACCATCGAATTCCTCAAGATCATCGTCTACTTCCTGCTGCTGCTCTGCATGATCGACTCGGTCGCCCGGCTGCGCCGCTTCCTCTACTGGATCGGCATCTTCTCCGCCGCCGTCACGATGATCGCGGTGCTGCGCTACCATGCCGACCTGGGCATGCCCACCGCCCCCGTCAAGCGCGAGGCCGGCAACAAGAGCAAGATCCACGGCACCAGGGTCACCGACCAGATGCGCGACCTCGAGACCGGCCAGCTCGTCGACGTCCAGCGCATGTGCGGCACCGGCATCTTCAACGACCCCAACGACCTCGCACTCGTCCTCGTCACCGCGATCCCGATGTGCCTGTACTGGCTCACCGACCCCACCCGCAAGGCGATGAAGCCGTTCTGGATCGCGCTGATCCTGCTGTTCGGCTACGCCCTGATGCTGACCCATTCGCGCGGCGGATTCCTCGCCCTCCTCGCCGGCGTCGGCGCCCTGCTCCACATGAAGTTCGGCGGCAAGAAAACTCTGGTTCTCGCCGGCGTCTGTCTGCCGCTGATGTTCGTCGTCTTCGCCGGACGCATGACCAGCATCTCGTCGGGTGAGGGGACCGGACAGTCGCGCATCCAGCTCTGGGCCGAGGGCCTGCAGTTCTTCCAGCGCTCGCCGCTGTTCGGCATTGGCGCCGACAACTACCGGTCGATGTCGTCCCATGTCGCCCACAACTCGTTCATCCACAGCTACGCGGAGCTGGGCATCGTTGGCGGAACACTGTTCCTCGCCGCCTTCTACTTCGCGTTCCGCGGCTTGCACCTGGCCAAGCAGATACAGGACAACCTCACCGAGCGCGCCGACACCGACCCGGAGCTGCACCGGCTGCTGCCGTACCTGACGGCGGTGATCGTCGCCTACACGGTCGGCATCGCGTTCCTGTCCCGCTGCTACATCGTGCCGACCTACATGATCCTCGGCCTGGCGACTGCGTACCTGAGGCTGCACGCGACCCAGCAGGAGATCGCGCTGCCCGACTGGAAGAGCTTCCTGTTCCCCCGACTGGCCGGGCTGAGCTTCTGCTTCCTGATCGGAGCGCACACGTTCATCCGCATGTTCGTCGTTTGGTAACGATCACGCACCAAGGAGTGGACCCCATGCCGAAGAAGATCATGCTGGTGGCCGGCGCCCGGCCCAACTTCATGAAGATCGCCCCCCTGATGTGGGAGATCCAAGGGCGCAACGAAGTCGATTCGTTCCTGGTCCACACCGGCCAGCACTACGACGAGCGCATGTCGCAGCGGTTCTTCGAGGAGCTGGACATCCCCGCGCCCGACGTGAACCTGGAAGTCGGCTCCGGGTCGCACGCCCAGCAGACCGCCGAGGTGATGAAGCGCTTCGAGCCAGTGCTGCTCGCCCAGCGCCCCGACCTGCTGCTCGTCGTTGGCGACGTGAACTCGACGCTCGCCTGCGCGCTCGTCGCGTCGAAGCTGCAGGTGCCGGTCGCCCATGTCGAAGCCGGCCTGCGCAGCTTCGACCGCGCCATGCCGGAGGAGATCAACCGCGTCCTCACCGACGCGATCAGCGACTGGCTTTTCGTCACCGAGCCGAGCGGCATGGCCAACCTCCGCGCCGAGAACGTGCCCGCCGACCGCGTGTTCCTTGTCGGCAACGTCATGATCGATAGCCTCGTCGCCAGCATGCCGCGCATCGAATCGTCTTCCATCCTCGACGACCTGGAGCTGCGCGAGAAGCAATACGCCGTCCTGACGATGCACCGGCCGTCGAACGTCGACCAGCCGGAAACGCTGGAGCGCCTGATCGCGGCGATCGTGCGCATCGCGCGCGACATCCCGTTCGTTTTCCCGGTTCATCCGCGCGCCCGCAAGATCCTGGAGCAGCAGCATCCCGAACTCACGGAACGTGTCCGCTGCGTCGATCCTCTCGGCTACTTCGACTTCATGCAGCTTGTCCGCCAGGCCCGCTTCGTGCTGACCGACTCCGGCGGCGTTCAGGAGGAAACGACCTACCTCGGCGTCCCGTGCCTGACGATGCGCGAGAACACCGAGCGCCCCGTCACCGTGACGCAAGGCAGCAACCGGCTCGTCGGCGTCGATCCCGACCGCATCGTGGCGGAGTCGCTGGCGGTCCTTTCCAGCACGGCGCCACGCTGCCCCATCCCCGATTTGTGGGACGGCAAGGCGGCGAGCCGCATCCTCGACGTGCTGCAGGGCCGGCCTGCGACGACGCTGCAACGTGCGATGGCCCAGCGCTGAACCAGGAGGCGAGAGCGATGAAGACCACGAAAAACCGACGGCCGCGTGTCGTGCATGTGACCGGCTGCCTGGACATTGGCGGCCAGGAGAAGCTGCTCGTCGAGTTCGCCCGGCACGCCGACCGCGACCGCTTTGAGCTGGCGTTCGTCTCGCTCGAAGGACGCGGCCCCATCGCCGACGAGATCGAATCGCTCGGCTGGCCGGTGGTCGCGCTCGGCACCGAGCCGGGCTTCCGTCCCGGATTGACCTTGCGGCTGTCACAGCAGTTCCGCCGCCTGAGGGCCGACGTGGTCCACACGCACAACGACCGGCCGCTGATCTACGGCGCCCCGGCGGCGCGGCTGGCGCGGGTGCCGGTCGTCGTCCACACCAAGCATGGCCGGGCCGGGGGCAACTCGTCGCGGCAGCGCGTGCTGGTCGGCTGCGCGGCACGGCTGTGCGACACCTTCGCCTGCGTCTCCGAGGACTGCCGGCAGCTCGCCGAGCAGCAAGGCGTGCCGCGAAACCGCTTGCAGACCTTGTGGAACGGCATCGACACGCGCCGCTTCGCCTTTCACGGCCCCTGCCCCAGCGGCCCGGCGGTCATCGTCGCCCGGCTTTGCCCCGAGAAGGACATCGGCACGCTGCTCCACGCGGTGCAGCGGGTCGCCGCCACCGATCCCGGCTTCCGCTTGCAGATCGCCGGCGACGGGCCGTGCCGTGCGGAGCTTGAAAAGATCGCCGACGAATTGTCGCTGCGTCAACAAGTGCAGTTCCTCGGCATGGTCCGCGACGTGCCGGCGCTGCTGCGGCAGGCGAGCATGTACGTCTTGTCGTCGGTCTCCGAAGGGGTGTCGCTCACGCTGCTCGAAGCGATGGCGTGCGGCTTGCCCGTCGTCGCCACGCGCGTCGGCGGCACTCCCGAAGTGGTGGCCGACGGCGAAAGCGGACTGCTCGTTTCCGCGCAGGATCCGGCGGCGC
This sequence comes from Planctomycetia bacterium, assembly GCA_043720335.1. GTDB lineage: Bacteria > Planctomycetota > Planctomycetia > Gemmatales > Gemmataceae > JAYSSW01. The sequence goes on along the minus strand of JAYSSW010000506.1, from coordinate 385 downwards.
TCGCCGACGCGATGCTGCGTGTCCGTCACGACAACAATCTGGCGGTGCGGCTCGGAGCGGTCGGACGAGCGAGCGTCGAGCGCTCGTTCGATGTCCGCGCGATGGTCGGCCGCTACGAGACGCTGTACGCGCCGGCGGCGTGCTGCATGCGCGGCGGCTCCACGCGGAAAACCCCAAAATTTGCGGCAAATGCGTTGTAAATCAGGGCAACTCGCCCTTGCGTGGAATTCACGCATCGTGGTAGCATTCGATTTCGACAGGCGGGGCAAGGATGGTTCCGCCTTCGGTTCATGGACGAACGAGACCCTTCACGGATGCAATTCCGACCCGCCAATCTGGTCCACGTTCCCAGGGAAGCAGCCCCGGCTGCCGTCCCGTCCATGAG
>JAYSSW010000505.1:0-3929 GCA_043720335.1 Planctomycetia bacterium | reverse complement strand
TCTGCTCCCTGCCTTTTGTCTTCCTTCGTGTTCCTTCGTGCTCCTTCGTGGTTAATCGTCTTTTGCCTTTTCCCTCTCTGCTCCCTGCCTTTTGTCTTCCTTCGTGCTCCTTCGTGGTTAATCGCTTTTTGCCTTTTTCTTGCAACTGACTTTGAAAGCCTGCCGTCGCGCGCGGTAGTGTGTGGACATATAAACACATACCATGCTTTCGCTCTGGTGCTGGATCCGTCGTGCATTTTGCAGGCGCAGGGCATGTCGCCCGACCCTTGGCAGCGCGAACTGCTGCTGTCGGCGGAACCCTACCTGCTCCTCAACTGCGCCAGGCAGTCGGGGAAGTCGACCACTGTCGCCGCCCTCGCGCTGCACCAGTTGCTGACGACGGCGGGGTCGTTGGTGCTGCTCGTCGCTCCTTCGGAACGCCAGAGCCACGAGCTGTTCCGCAAGGTGCAGGCGGCGTATCTCGCGCTCAATCAACCTGTGGAATCGATCCGCGCCAACCAGAGCGAACTGGAGCTGGCCAACGGCTCGCGGCTCGTCGCCCTGCCGGGCCGCGAGGAGACGATCCGCTCGTTCTCGCGCGTCGACCTGCTCGTCCTCGACGAGGCGTCGCGGGTGCCGGACGATCTGTACCGCTCGGTCAGGCCGATGCTCGCGGTCAGCCAGGGGAGGCTGCTCGCCCTGTCGACGCCGTTCGGCCAGCGCGGCTGGTTCCACGACGAATGGGTCGGCGACGGCTCGTGGAAGCGGATGCAGGTGCCGTGGACGCTGTGCCCGCGCATCCCGCCCGACTTCATCGCCGAGGAGACGCGGGCCTTGGGGCAGGCGTGGGTCGACCAGGAGTACAACGCCCTGTTCACTGCGCTCGAAGGACTGGTCTACCCCGACTTCGCGCAGGCGGTGATCGAGCAACAACCCTTGCCCGAAGGCCGGGCGGTGGGGGGCATCGACTTCGGCTGGCGCAATCCGTTCGCGGCAGTGTGGGGCGTGCTCGACCACGACGACGTGCTGTGGATCGGCCACGAGCGCTACCTGCGCGAGACGCCGCTTTCGGACCACGCCGCAGCATTGCCCAAAGACGTGCTGTGGCACGCCGACCCGGCGGGGCGGACCGAGATCGAGGAGCTGCGCCGGGCGGGACTTACCGTTCGGCGCGGCGACAACCACTTGCGGCGCGGCATCGCGCTGGTGACGGCCTGCGTCCGCACCGGCCGGCTGCGCGTGCTGACCGCGTGCGCGCATCTCTTGGCGGAAGCGAAGCTGTACCGCTGGCCCAGCCCCTCCGAACGCGACCAACTGGGAGAGAACCCGATCGACGCCCACAACCACGCGCTGGCCGCCCTGCGGTACCTGGTCACGAGGATCGAGACCGGGCCATCGAACGCGCGCTCGCCGCCCGACCCGCCGCGCGTTCCGCCGCCGGGCGATCGGGATGACGGGTGGGAGGCGTTTTGAATGATTGCAGATTGCAGAAGGAAGATTTCAGATTGCAATGCCCCAAGCCCCACCATGAGCGAAGCGATTGGTGGGGGTCAAGCCACGATACAAATCACCCCCAGGAATCGCTTCGCTCATCCTGGGGCTTGGGGGAATGATCCCTTCTCCCTGCAAGAACCATGCAATGCTCGCAGGTGGTTCCGCGTTCCCTCCAGAAAGCAGTGCGTCCCATGCTGTGTCGTCGTTTGGCCTTTGCGCTGGCCATCTGCATCACCTTGCCCGCCGTCGGGTTCGCCTGCCTGTGGGACTACGACACGCTCAAGCAGGAGCGGGCACGCTTCCCCGGCGCCCTCGAACTCGTCACCGGCAAGTTCCTGCGGCACTCGAAGGAGTTCTACCAGTGGCGCATCGCCGACCGCGTCAAGAAACTCGCCGACGACCCGTCGAACCTCGCCTGGCAAGACGACCTCGCCGTCGCCTATGAGATGACCGGCCAGCACGCCAAAGCCCTCGATACGATCCTCGCCAAGGAAGCGATCAAGCCCGGCGTTTCCGGCGCTCGGCGTGACGCAGCCGATCTCCCTTGCCGCGACGAAACGCCGTTTCACGCCGCCCGCTGCGCGATCTCCGGCAGCAGCAGCGCATCAAGGGCGTCGAGGGTCTTCGTCGTCGCGCCTTGCTGCGTCCGCACAAAGTTGCTGGCGGCTTCGCCCAACTGCTGCCGCAGTGTCGCGTCGGCGAGCAGGCGCAGCATCGCGCGGCGCAGCGCATCGGCGTCGGCGACCTGGATTGCAGCTGCGTGCTTTAGCAGGTTGGCGACGGTTTCCTTGAAGTTCCAGGTGTGCGGGCCGAACAGCACCGCCGCCCCGCACGCGGCCGGCTCGATCATGTTCTGCCCGCCGCGCCTGCCGTCGAGGCTGCCGCCAACATAAGCGACATCCGCCAGGCCCCACAAGGCGCTGAGTTCGCCCATCGTGTCGCCGAGAATGATCGAGTCGGGTGGAATCGTCGAGCTGTCGTTGAGCGCACTGCGGCGGACGAACGGCAGGCCCGACGCTTGCAGCAGCTTCGCTACTTCGTCGAAGCGTTCGGGATGGCGGGGCACGACGATGAGCCGCAGCTTCGGGTGCAGGCGTTTGGCGTCGCGGTAGATGGCGAGGGAAACGGATTCTTCAGGATCCTGCGTGCTGCCCGCGACCCAGACGAGGGCGTCGTCGGCCAGCCCGAGCAAGCGACGCATCGCGGCGGATTTCGGAGGATGCGCGCTGGCGCCGTCGTACTTGAGGTTGCCGGTGACGGCGACGTTGCGGCCTCCGAGTTTGTGATAATTCTCCGCGTACTCGGCGTTCTGGGCGCCGATGAAGTCGAACGCCGCGAACAAATGGGATACGACCCAGCGGAATTTCAGAAATCGCTTCGCGCTGCGCGGACTCATGCGGGCGTTGACGAGGGCGAGTTTGATGTTGCGCCGTCGGGCGATGCCGAGGAAGTTGGGCCAAATCTCGCCTTCGGAGAGGACGACGAGCTGCGGCTGAACTCGATTGAAAGCCGCTTCGACGGCCCAGGTGAAGTCGAACGGGAAGAAGATCACCGGCAGGTCGGCGAAGTGCTTGGTCGCCTCATCGTAGCCGGTCTCGGTCGTCGTTGACACGACGCACAGCCAATCGGGCCGGCGCTGGCGGAAGCGCGCGACGAAGGCCCGGAGCAGATGGATCTCGCCGACGCTGACGCCGTGGAACCACGCGACCGGCCGGGTGTTGCCGTGCAAAAGCGGATGCTCGACGCGGCCCAGCAGCTTGGCCGACCAGCCACGCCGATGCTTGCGCTGCGTGAACGCGCGCCACGCCAGCCACGGCGAAGCGACGAGCCAGGCGGCGACATACAGCACGTTGAGGAACATTCGCGGAATCCTTCCCACGATGATTTTTGATTTCAGATTGCAGATCTCAGATTGGGGATTCCAATCTGAGATCTGCAATCTGAAATCATCATTTTGCCGAGCTCGGGCTGTCGAGGGCGTACTCGCGCAGCTCGTCGAGCGACACGAACTCCAGCGTCGAGATGTGCGTGGCGGCCAGCACCACGGGCGACGCCACGCCGGCCTCCATCGCGTCCTTCCAGCGGGTCACGCACAGGCACCAGCGGTCGCCCGCCTTCAAGCCGGGGAACATATGCTCCGGCATCGGCGTCGACAGGTCGTTGCCCTGCGCCTTGGAGAACTTCAGGAACTCGTCCGTCACCTGCGTGCAGACCAGGTGCAGCCCCTGGTCGCCCGGCCCGGTGTCGCAGCGCCCGGTGCGGTAGAAGCCCGTCCGCGGCGACATGCAGCACACCTGCAGCGGCTCCCCCATCACGTTCTTCGCTCCCGCCATGATCGCCTCTATGTTGAATGTCGATGGTTGTCGATTGCGAAACATCCATCGATTAGCATATCAAGCCCGCCGTCGCTGGACGGCGGCATAACTAGCCCTGAGCGCAAGCGAGGGGATCGCAGC
>JAYSSW010000504.1:0-8224 GCA_043720335.1 Planctomycetia bacterium | reverse complement strand
TGAGCCAGAGTTTCGATTGGCCCGCGCTGCTGCGGTTCATCATCGAGAACGGCAGCGCCACGCCGACGAGGAACGAGAACGACGGCTGGATCAGGTCGTGCAGCGAGCAGCCCATCCATTCGACGTGGCTGGTGTGGTAGCGGAAGAACTCCATCACCTCGCAGCCGGGGAAATGCCTGGCGACGCGGCTGAGGTTCAGCACCTCGGCCATCATCAGGAACATGACCAGCCCGCGAAAGGCGTCAATCGACCCCAGCCGGATCGGCGCGGGTTTCGGCTCGGCAGCGTCGCTCATGGCGTTCCTTCTCAGGCAGGGACAATGGCGCGGTTCGACTTGCTAACCCTGAGCGCAAGCGAGGGGATCGCATGGCGGCTCGCGGAATGAGAATTTTCGCCAACCGGGTTCCCTGCGTTCCCCTCGCTTGCGCTCCGGGTTCGTTGTTGACATCGGCCAACCTACCCCACCTCACGCCCTGCCCGCAAGCAGAAAGCGGTTGCGATCCGTCACGGTCGCGGCCATACTGTTGCGATTCCCCTTCCTTGAGGATCGCGCCATGCGTCGGCTTTTGTCCTGTCTCGGCTGCATTGCCGTTGGCGTCCTATTAATCGCGTCGCTTCATGCGGACGACGTGCAGCCGCCGGAGAAGTACCGCGCCATGGTCGCGGAGCTGGAGAAGTGGATCGACAAGGAGGTCAAGACGAAGCAGCTCCCCGCCCTCTCCCTCGCCATCGTCGACGACCAGACCGTCGTCTGGTCGCGCGGCTTCGGCCATTCCGATCCGAAGAACAAGACTGCCGCCACGGGCGACACGCTGTACCGCGTCGGCTCCGTGTCGAAGCCGTTCACCGCGATCCTGCTGATGATGCTCGTCGAACTCGGCCTCATCGACCTCGACGTGCCGGTGCAGACGTACCTCCCCGAATTCCTGCCGGTCAACAAGACCGGCAAGAAGATCACGCTGCGGCAGATGCTGTCGCACCGCTCCGGCCTCGTCCGCGAATCGCCGGTCGGCAACTACTTCGACGACTCCGGCCCATCCCTCGCCGAAACCGTCAAGAGCCTGAACCAGACCGAACTCGTCTACGCCCCCGAGCAGATCACCAGCTACTCGAACGCCGCCCTCGCGACGGTCGGCTACGTCATTGAGCGCATGCAGAAGAAGCCGTTCGCCGAGGTGGTGCAGCAGAAGCTGCTGGCCCCGCTGGGCATGAACGACAGCAGCTTCGACCCGTCTCCGGAGCAGCGCAAGCGCATCGCCCAGGCGATCATGTGGACCTACCAGGGCCGCACGTTCCCGGCGCCGAAGTGGGATCTCGGCATGGCTCCCGCCGGCAGCCTCTATTCCTCGGTCAACGACCAGGCCCGCTTCATGCGCTTCCTGTTCTCGCGCGGCGTGGGGCCGAAAGGACGGCTCCTGAAAGCCGACACGCTCGAATCGATGTGGAAGCTGCAGTTCGCCAAGAAGGACGACAAGACCGGGTTCGGCCTCGGCTTCTTCATCTCGGAGCTGGAAGGCCGGCGCCGCATCAGCCACGGCGGCGCGGTCTACGGCTTCGCGACCGAGTTCGCCGTGCTGCCCGACGAGAAGGTCGGCGTCATCGTCTGCGCGTCGAAGGACGTGGCCAACGCCGTCACGCGCCGCATCGGCGACACCTGCCTGAAGTACCTGCTCGCGGTGAAGGAGGGGAAGAAGCCGCCGGTGCTGGAGGAGACGACCCCCGTCCCCGTCGAGCTGGCGAAGAAACTGGCCGGCAGCTACCAGAACAACGAGAAGACGCACGAACTCTACGAGCGCGACGGCCGGCTGTGGATCTTCCCGCATCGCGGCGGCATGAAGATCGAGCTGCGCATGCTCGGCGACGAGCTGGTCGGCGACGACGCCCTCTTCTTCGGCAACCGCATCAAGGTCAACGGCGCCGACCTGCTCATCGCCAAGACGAAGTTCCACCGCGTCGAGCCGAAGCCGCATGCTCTTCCCGCGAAATGGGCCGGCCTGATCGGCGAGTACGGGCCGGACCACAACATCCTCTACATCCTCGAAAAAGACGGCGTGCTGCACGCCCTCATCGAGTGGACCTTCCTCTACCCGCTCAAGGAGCTGTCCGAGAACGTCTTCCAGTTCCCCGACTACGGGCTGTACCACGGCGACAAGATCATCTTCTTCCGCGACGACAAAGGAATCGCTACGAAGGCCGACGCCGCCAGCGTGCTGTTCACACGCCGCAAGCTGCTGGCGCCAAGTGAGACGTTCAAGATCCGTCCGCTGCGTCCTGTGGAGGAACTGCGCAAAGCCGCCCTTGCCGACACGCCGCCGCAGGAGAAGAACCCGCTGGGCCGCAAGAGTGAATTGGTTGAGGTGACGTCGCTCGACCAGTCGATCAAGCTCGACATCCGCTACGCCAGCGACAACAACTTCCTCGGCACGCCGGTCTACACCTCCGCGAAGGCGTTCCTGCAGAAGCCGGCGGCGGAAGCGCTGGTCCGCGTCCACAAGGCGCTGGAGAAGCACGACCTGGGGGTGCTGATCCACGACGGCTACCGTCCCTGGTACATCACGAAGATCTTCTGGGACGCCACGCCGGAGCCGTCGCGCATCTTCGTCGCCGATCCGTCGAAGGGGTCGCGCCACAACCGGGGCTGCGCGGTCGACCTCACGCTGTTCCAGCGCAGCACCGGCAAGGTGATCGACATGCCGGGCAACTACGACGAGTTCTCCGACCGCTCCTCGTCCGACTACCTGGGCGGCACGTCGGAGCAGCGCCGCCACCGCGACCTGCTGCGCAGGCACATGGAAGCGGAAGGCTTCGCCGTCTACGAAGCCGAGTGGTGGCACTTCGACCACCGCGACTGGCGGCTGTACCCGATCCTCAACCAGCGCTTCGAGGACTTGGCGAAGTAGCGAGCGCGGTTCCCCTGAGCCCGAAGCGCCAAGCGAGGCAGTCCCGCGCGACGATGCAGGAAAAGGGAACGGCGACAATCCCCTGAGCCCGAAGCGCCAAGCGAGGCCGTCCCGCGCGACGATACAGGAAAAGGGGCGCGGCGATTCGCGAAGCGAGAGCCGCGCCTCGCTTCGCATTGGCGAACGGGAAACGTCAGACTGCGCATCGCCGCGCGGGGCGGCCTCGCTTGGCGCTTCGGGCTCAGGGGCGCCTCGCTTCGCATTGGCGAACGGGAAACGGCGCGTCTTGAATCGCCGCGCGTTGCGGCCTCGCTCGCGCTTCGGGCTCAGGGGAGCGCAGCGCCGTCACTCCGTGTTGCGGGCGACGCGGAGGCCGACGATGGTGAGGACCTCGTAGGCGTTGCCGAGCGCGTTGCGGGAGGCGGGGCGGAGCTGCGCGGCGCGGTGGTTCCAGGCGCCGCCGCGGTAGACGCGGATCTCGCCGGCGCCGGCGCCGGGCGGGTCGCTGCTGGGCATGCGGTCGTAGTAGCGCGGGTCGTAGCGGTCCCAGCACCATTCGGGGACGTTGCCGAGCATGTCGAACAGGCCGAAGGCGTTGGCCTTCTTCACGCCGACCGGGTGCGTGGCGTCGCCGGAGTTGTCGGCCAGCCAGGCGTGGGCGCCAAGCTCGTCCTTCTTCTCGCCGAAGGGATACGTCGCTTCGCTGCCGGCCCGGCAGGCGTATTCCCACTCCGCTTCGGTAGGCAGACGGAAGCCGGTTCCGCCCCGGATCGTGACTTTGTCGTTGTCGAGGACGTAGTACGGCTCGATGCCATGCTTCTCGCTGAGCTTGTTGCAGAAGCGGACCGCTTCGAGCCAGCTCACCGAATCGACCGGGTGGCTGCGCGTGTCCATGCCGGCGACGCGCTCCTTGAATCGGCCCTTCGCGTGGAAGGTGCTGGGATTGGTCCCCATCACCTCCTCGAACTGGGCCTGGGTGATCTCGGTCTTGCCGAGCTGGAAGGGGCGGTTGATCTTCACCTTCTGCCGGGGCTTCTCGTCGGGCAGCGCCGCCGGGTCGCTGTCGGGCGAGCCGATGCGGAACTCGCCAGCGGGCACCAGCACCATGTCGAGAACGGGCGACGCCTTCGCGATCACGGCCGGCTTCGGAGGCGGATCGACATGCGTCGCCGGCTGCTGCGACCACGCGAAGACGGCGGCCAGCACGCACGCCGCCAGCCCGGCGCCGACCAGCCACGCCTTCCAGCGCGGGCGCGGCCGGCGGATCTGGTGCAGCACGCGGTCGATCCGCGCCAGCACCTCGGCCATCGTCGCAGGTCGTTGGCTCGGCGACTTCGCCATCAGCTTCGCCAGCAGCCCCTGCACTTCGGGCCGCAGCGACGGCAGCGTTGGGATCGGCTGCTCGCGGTGGGCGACCAGGATCTCCATCGGCGTCTGCCCGGCGAACGGCGGCCGGCCCGCGAGGAGGAAGAACAGCGTGCAGCCCAGGCTGTAGATGTCGGAGCACTCGTCGGCGCCGCGCGTGTTGATCGCCTGCTCCGGCGCCATGTAGTGCGCGGTCCCCATGATCGCCTGGCTGTCGGTGCGGTGCGGGTCGTCGTCCGCCGGCTCCATCAGCCGGGCCAGGCCGAGGTCGAGCAGCTTGACCGTCCCGTCCGGCGTCCGCAGCAGGTTGCTCGGCTTCACGTCGCGGTGGACGACGCCGGCCATGTGCGCGTCGTGCAGCCCGCGCGCCGCCTGGGCGACGCACTCCAGCGCGTCGACGGCGGCAAGCGGCCCGTGCTGCTCCATATGCTCGGCCAGGTTGCGGCCCTCGACGAACTCCATCGCCAGGTAGTCGCGCCCGTCGCATTCGCCAGCGTCGAAGGCTGCGACGATGTGCGGCGACGAGAGTTTCCCGACCGTCGCCACCTCGCGGCGAAACCGCTCGCGCGCCGGCGCCGAGCGGAGCAGGGCGGGGGCGAGCACCTTGAGGGCGACGATCTTCTTGAGGTGCCGATGCTCCGCCCGGTAGACGCAGCCCATGCCGCCGGCGCCGATCTTTTCGAGCAGCACGTAGGCGCCGAGCGTTTCGCGTTCGAGCGACATTTCTGGCGTGCAGCGTTTCGCTCGTTCGATCAGCCGTTCGATGGAAGGTTGCGGAAACGGCGTCGTGCTGCGCCGCAGCGGCTCGAACGCGGCGTTCAGCGATGCGTCGAGCGCGTCCAGCGTCGACTGGCACGCCAGGCAGTCGTCGACGTGCGCATCGACCGGCGCCTCGTCCTCGGCAGGCAGGTCGCCAAGAACGTAGCTGCGCAGGATGTGGTCGTCGGGACAAAGTTGCATGGCGGCCTCGATGGTGGTCGATTTCGCGACCAGACGCTAACGAACCCTGAGCGCAAGCGAGGGGATACCTTGACGACTCGCGGAATAACCATTTTCGCCAACGCGGTTCGCTGCGATCCCTTTGTTTGCACTCCAGGCCAGCCAAATGCCTGAATTGTATCTCCAACCATCAGGAACGAAAGCGCGACCCACGCTCGCTGTGGTTCTTGAAAAAACCGGAAATTCCTTGCTCCGACGAACGGCGCCGGGTGAAGTGATCGCTTGGACGTTCGATGTCGATGGTTCTGACGTGAAAGGGCGATGATGGTTCGTTCGATGATTTTCGCGGCGCTGGTGGCGTGCATCGTGGCCTCACCACTACGGGCGGGCGAGAAGGCGGTGAAGGTGTTCCTGCTTGCGGGGCAGTCGAACATGGAAGGCAAGGCGCCCAACGCATTGCTGGAGCACCAGGCGACCGACCCGAAGACGAAGGACCTGTTCGCGCATCTGCGCAAGGACGACAAGTGGATCGTCCGCGACGACGTGTTCGTCAAGTTCCTCGACCGGCGCGGGCCGCTGACCATCGGCTTCGGCTCGCCGGGCCGCACCGGCGTCGAGCTGGAGTTCGGCCATCTCGTGGGCAACCACTTCGACGAGCCGGTCATCCTCGTCAAAGCCGCCTGGGGCGGGCACTCGCTCGCCAAGAATTTCCGCCCGCCGTCGGCCGGCTTCCCGTATGATGCCGCGCTGCAGAAGGAGCTGGAGCAGATGCAGGCGAACGTCAAGAAGAGCAACGAGAAGAACAAGAAGAACGCCCCGCTGCCGACCATGGACGACGTGAAGAAGCCGTACGGCGCCTCGTACCGCATGATGATGGCGGAGCTGCAGGACGTGATCGACAACCACGCCAAGCTGTTCCCCGGTTTGAAAGGGAAGCGGAAATTGGAACTCGCCGGCGTCGTCTGGTTCCAGGGCTGGAATGATCAATATGGCGCGCAGGACGAGTACGCGTCGAACCTGAAGCATTTCATCAACGACGTGCGCAAGGATCTGAAATCGCCCAAGCTGCCGTTCGTGATCGCGGCGATGGGGCAGAACGGCTCGAAGCCCGCGACCGGCGCCATGCTCACGATCCAGAAAGCGCAGCTCGTGATGAACGACGTGCCGGAGTTCAAGGGGAACGTCAAGACGATCCGCACCGACGTGCTCGTTGACAAGGCGGCGGAGGAGCTGTTCCCGACCTGGCAGAAGAACCGCGACGAATGGAACAAGGTCGGCGGCGACTTCCCGTACCACTACCTCGGCAGCGCGATCTGGTTCAACCGCATCGGCCGCTCGATGGGCGACGCCATGCTCGAACTGCTGAAGGAGGAGAGCCGATGAACCGCCTCGTTCTCGCAATGCTGGCCTTCGCAGTGACGCTGGTGGCACCGGTCGCCGCCTCCGCGCAGCAGCCCGGCAGGAAGCCCAACATCATCCTCATCATCACCGACGACCAGGGCTACGGCGACCTGTCGTGCCACGGCAACCCGGTGTTGAAGACGCCGAACATCGACAAGCTGTTCGCCCGCAGCGTCCGCTTCACCGACTTCCACGTCAGCCCGACCTGCGCTCCCACGCGGTCGGCGCTGCTGACCGGGCGGCACGAGTTCAAGAACGGCGTCACCCACACCATCCACGAACGCGAACGGCTCAACCCCAAGGCGTTCACGCTCGCCCAACTGCTGCGCATGGCCGGCTACCGCACCGGCATCTTCGGCAAATGGCACCTCGGCGACGAGGCCGCCCATCTCCCCGCCCAACGCGGCTTCGACGAGTCGTTCATCCACGGCGCCGGCGGCATCGGCCAAACCTACCCCGGCAGCTGCGGCGACGCCCCGGGCAACAAGTACTTCGACCCGGCCATCCTCCACAACGGCAAGTTCGTCAAAACCAAGGGCTACTGCACCGACGTCTTCTTCAACCAGGCCCTCGACTGGATCGATTCGCAGCGCAAGCAGAAAACCCCCTTCTACGTCCACATCTCCCCCAACGCCCCGCACGGCCCGCTCATCTGCCCCGAAGCCGACGAGAAGAAATACTCGGGCAAGGTGAAGCCCGACGTGGCCAAATTCTTCGGCATGATCTCCAACATCGACGACAACGTCGGCAAGCTGCTCGCCAAACTGCAGGAATGGGATCTGGAGAACGACACCATCGTCATCTTCATGACCGACAACGGCGGCACCGCCGGCGTCGCCGTCTTCAACGCCGGCATGCGTGGCGCCAAAGTGACGCCGTATCAAGGGGGCACGCGCGTGCCGTTCTTCGTCTCCTGGCCGGGGCGCTGGAAGGGGGGCGTCGATGTCCCCAAGTTGGCGGCGCACCTCGACGTGCTGCCGACGTTCGCGGAGATCGTCGGCGCCAAGATCCCCGACGACGTGAAGCTCGACGGCCGCAGCCTGCTGCCGCTGCTGGAGAACCCGCGCGCCGACTGGCCCGATCGCAACCTGTTCGTCCACGTCGGCCGTTGGGCGAAGGGGAAGGCGAAGGAATCGCAGTACGCCAACTGCGCGATCCGCAACAGCCGCTTCCGCATGATCAGCGTCGGCGCTGGCAAGGAGAACTGGCAGCTCTTCGACATCCTCGCCGACCCCGGCGAGAAACGCGACGTGCGCGCCGACCATCCCAAGGAGTTCGCGTCGTTGAAGGCCGCCTACGACCGCTGGTGGCAGGAGGTGCAGCCCGACCTGGTCAACGAGGAGGTCGCCATCCCGCAGCACAACGCCTTCCACGAACTCTACTGGAAGCAGTTCGGCGGCGGCCCGAAGGACGCGAAGAAGCTCAAGAGCGAATGATGCCGCCCGCAAGGGTTGCGGCCAGTGCGAGGCGATGTCAAGGCGCGTGCTTGTACAAGCAGACTTTCATGCCCTTGCGTTCGGCGGTGAAGAAGAGCGTCACGCCGTGGTCGGAAAGCGGCGCGGCGACCACGTCGAACGAGCTGCCCTTCATCGCGAACGGCATGCCCTTGGTGCTCAGTT
>JAYSSW010000503.1:0-3930 GCA_043720335.1 Planctomycetia bacterium | reverse complement strand
CTTCAGGTCCTGCAGCGAGCCGAAGAAGATGAGATGGCCTTTGTTGAGTACCGCAGCGTGGTTGCAAACCTCGTCGATGTCGCTGAGGTTGTGGCTGGAGACGATCAGCGTCTTGGCGCGGGCCAGCGTCTTGATCAGTTCCAGCATGCTGCGCCGGGCTTCGGGGTCGAGGCCGAGCGTCGGCTCGTCCCAGATGAGCAGGTCGGGTTCGTTGATGAGGCTGGTCGCCACCGCGAGCCGGGCGATCATGCCGTTGGAGAAGCCCTCTATTTTCTCGCCCGACACGTTGAGCAGATCGACGGCGCGGATCAACGATGCCAAGCGGGGCTTGCGAACTTCCGACGGCAGGCCGAAAAGCCGGGCGATGTAGTCGAGATAGGAGATCGGCGTCATTCCCTTGGGGAACTGCGGATTCGTGGGGATGTAGCCGATGCGGCAGCGCAGGGCGGCGGCGTTGGGGGTCATGGTCTGGCCGAACACCTTCACCCAGCCGGCGGTCGGGCGGTGCAGCCCCAGCACGAGGCGCAGCAGCGTCGTCTTGCCCGCGCCATTGTGCCCCAACAGGCCAAGGACGCAGCCAGGCTCCAGCTTCAAAGTCACATCGTTCAACGCGATCTGGCGGTTCTGGTAGATCTTCGTCAGCTTGTACGATTCCACCACCAGGTCGCTGGAGTTCTCGGCCACCAGGCTCCCTCCCCGACCGAATCAGGACAGTCCGTGTATCCTCTATCGGCAGAAAACTTGACTCGCTCGACCCGGTTCTGTGTTCACTTGTTCCAACGTCCGCAACGAGCGTCCCATGGAAAGCCCAGGGATGGCATCCCTGGGGATTCAAATTCCCAGGGATGCCATCCCTGGGCTTTCGCCGACTCTCTTCCCCCGGCGACATTGCTCGCCGTCGCTTCTACATTAACGTCTGCAACCTTCTCCCCCTCCCCTTGAATCCCCCGCTTGCGCTCATGACCAACCTTGATGCCAACCGACTGCGTGCCGTCGAATTCTTCCGTGCGATCCAGGACCGCATCTGCGACGCGATCGCCGGCGTCGATGGCCAAGCCTTCCACGAGGACTCCTGGCAGCGCCCCGGCGGCGGCGGCGGACGCTCCCGCGTCCTCATGAACGGCAACGTCTTCGAGAAGGCGGGCGTCAACTTCTCCGAGGTGTTCGGCCAGATGTCGCCCGAGTTCGCCAAGAACCTGCCCGGCGACGGCCTCGACTTCACCGCCACGGGGGTGTCCCTCGTGCTGCATCCCCGCAATCCGTTCGTTCCCACCGTTCACGCCAACTTCCGCTATTTGACCAAGGGAAACAAGGGCTGGTTCGGCGGCGGGGCCGATCTCACGCCGTACTACCCGTTCCGCGAGGACGTGGTCCACTTCCACAAGACCTGGAAAGCCGCCTGCGCGAAGCATCCCGCGCCGGTTGACTACGCGCGGTTCAAGTCGTGGTGCGACGAGTACTTCCACCTGCCGCACCGCAACGAGCCGCGTGGCGTGGGCGGAATCTTCTTCGACTATCTCGAGGGCGATTTCGACCCGCTGTTCGCGTTCGTGCAGGAATGCGGCGGCGCGTTCCTCGACGCCTATCTTCCCATCGTCGGGAAGCGCAAGGACACGCCGTATACCGAGAAGGAGCGCACGTTTCAAGAGTTCCGGCGCGGGCGGTACGTCGAGTTCAACCTGATCTACGACCGGGGAACGACGTTCGGGCTGAAGACGGGGGGACGTGTGGAGTCGATCCTGATGTCGCTGCCTCCGCTGGTGCGCTGGCTGTACGACTACCGCCCCGAGGCGGGCAGCCGCGAGGCGGAGTTGTACGACGTGTACCTGAAGCCGTGCGACTGGGCCAGCGAGGTGGTTTGAAGAGAATTGGAACCACGAAGGAGCACGAAGCGGCACGAAGGAAGACGGGCAAAACCATCGTGGCGGCGCGCGGGATCGCGCCGCCATCGTTCGTTCAATTAATTCGCCGCCGGCGGGGCGGCGCGGAACGTCGTCAGGTCGTGGCGGCGGATGGCGATGCCGGCGCGGCCGTCGGGGCGCGGGCCGAGCGTGTAGATCGCGAAGCGGCCCGTCGTTGTCTCGGCGACGTACAGCGCCGCCTGGCCTGCGGTGATCGTGCCGGTCGTCATCATGAAGTGGACGTTCTGCTTGGGGGGGATGCCGAATTCCTGCACCAAGTCCACCTCGGACCAGGTGACGATCTTGCCCAGGTTGCGGTCGATGATGGTGCCGAGCAGCTTGCCGGCGCGGTAGTCGAGCATCCAGACGCCGTCGGTGGGGGCGTTGGGCATGACGGCGACGGGGCCGGTGCAGAGGATGTAGTCCTCGTAGCGGTCGTTGCCCGCCTTCGCCTCGCGGATTTGGCCGAAGTACAGGCCGGCCCCGGCCGCCCCCAGCAGCAGGCCCAGCGACAACCAAAGCAAACGTGCCCAGTCCTTCATGGCTTCGCCCTCCTCCGTGAGGGGTGAGGTTGCAACGGAACAACGATCCGCCGCAACCTACCAGATCCCGCCGTTTGCTCCAAGAGGGAAAGCAGGAGACAGGGAGACAAATTCATCGACGATATCAAGCCCGCCGCCGTCTGAGGCGGCGGGGTCAGCCTTCGCAGGGCGCCGACCCCGCCGCCTCAGACGGCGGCGGGCTTGAAAGCGCCATGGATCGTGGATCGCGTTTCTGCCTTCTCATCGAGATTCGCCCTATCATAACCGCTGCCCCGGTTCCTCGTCGCATCCCACGCGGGCCTTCCCCATGAAAAACAAAAGCCTGGCGTCCACGCTGTTCGGGCTGTTCCTGCTCCTGCTGGTGATCGTCCTGCAGAACCAGAGTTCGTGGAGGAGCGACCCGTCGCTGCCGCCGCACACTCAGGTCGTCAGGCCGGCGAAGGACGGCTACTTCTTCTGCTTCTGGAACGTCGAGAACTTCTTCGACGACAAGTTCGACGGCCGCACCGGGCTGGGCGACAAGGAGTACGACCCCTGGTACGCCAACCATCCCGATCTCCTCGAACAAAAGCTTGGCAAGATGTGCGAGGCCCTGCTCAAGATGAACGAAGGCAAAGGCCCCGACATCCTCGCCATCGCCGAGGTCGAGAGCGTCCGCGCCGCCGAACTGCTCAAGGACGCCCTCAACGCCAAGCTCAGCGACAAGAACCTGCACTACCAGAACGTCGTGATGAAGGAGATCACCGTCGGCCGGCACATCGCCCCGGCCATCCTCACCCGCCTCCCCGTCGACCACGCCCGCACCCGCCAGTTCGACAAGCGCTTCCGCGTCATCCAGGCCGGCGTCGTTGTCGAAGGCAAGGAACTCATCATCTTCGCCTCCCACTGGACCTCGCGCATCAAGGACAGCGGCGTGAAGGGACGCACCGACTACGCCGACAAGATCTACGGCGCCTGCAACGCCATGTACCTCAGCAACCCCAACGTCGACATCCTCGTCTGCGGCGACTTCAACGACACCCCCAGCGACGTCAGCGTCGTCGACCACCTCCACTCCGTCGGCGACCCGGCCCAGGCGCGAGGCAGCAATCCGCTCAAGCTGTTCAACCTGATGGCGAACCGCGACCCGAAGGAGTTCGGCACGCACTACTACTCGGGCAAGTGGTTCCAGTTCGACCAGATCGTGGTCTCGCCCGGCATGCTCGGCCGCAGCGGCTGGTCCTGCGACCCAGGCAGCCTACAGGTGGTCAACTCCCTCGCCAAGCCCGGCGACCGCCTGCGCCGCCCCTGGCACTTCGGCAACGAGCGCGAGAAGGGCCAGCGCGGCTACAGCGACCACTTCCCCGTCACCGCCCGCCTGCGCTTCGACCGGGCGGCGCCGAAGGAGTGAAGTGCGACGCCCCAAGCGCGAAGTTTAGCCGCGCCGCGCAGCGGAGCGCGGGAACCGCGCGGGGATGCGTTCCTGCGCGAAGTTTAGCCGCGACGCG
>JAYSSW010000502.1:0-8225 GCA_043720335.1 Planctomycetia bacterium | reverse complement strand
CGAAGCGTCTCCCGTTCGACGATGCGCAGCGAGTCGCGCCACGACTCGCGGCTCTCGCTGCGCGAGTCGCCGTTCCCCTGGCCCGCACCGTCGCGCGGCTTTCCTCGCTCGCGCTTCGGGCTCAGGACTGAGCGAATCCGGAAGCCGCGCTGCGCCGCTACTTCTTGTCGTCGGCGGGCAGGATCAGCACCGTGGCGGCGCGGGCCTGCACGGGGTACGACTCGGCGACAGGGCCGCTGAAGGTGGCTTCGACGCGGACGCCGGCCTTCAGGTCTTCGAGCTTGGCGGGGACGCGGTCCTTGCCGACCAGCTTCTCGATCTTGGTCGTCTTGAGGATCGTGATCGACGCCTTGTCGTAGTTGGTGCCCTCCTCGCGCTTGCCCTCGACGAGGATCGAGCCGAGGGTGGCTTTCTTGGCTTCGTTGGTGACCGACGCCTTGGTGATCGGTCCGCGGATGTCGACCTTGGCCTGGGCCAGCGCAGCCGTCGGCGCGCAGGCGAGGAGGAGGGCGGCGAGGCACCACGACGCGGTCGCAAGCGGTTTCATCGGAAGACTCCGTTTCAGAGGGAGGAAGCAAGCCCCAAGGAGAGCGCAAAGACTCGCGGGGCTTGCGCCTATTCTATCCGTCCGCCGCCGGGCTATTCCTTCTTGCCGATCAATTGGTGGACGGTGGAGACGATGGCGTCGCCCCAGATCTCGTAGCCCTGGGCGCTGAGGTGGAGGAAGTCGGGCATGATGTCCTTGGGGATCTGTCCGTCCTTCATGAACTTGTCGCCGATGTCGAGGAACTTGACGTTCGCGCCGTCGTCGAGCTTGGCGATGGTCTTGTTGATCTCGACGATCTTGGTGTTGCCTGGGTTGGGGATCTTGGCGCCGCGCGGGAAGACGGCGAGGAGCAGAACCTTGGTGGCGGGGGTTTTGGTGCGCAGTTCCTTGACGATGGCGGCGACGCCGTCGGCGATCTGCTCGGCGCTGTCGTCGCCGGTGTTGTTGGTGCCGATCATGAGGACGGCGACCTTGGGGGTGACGCCGTCGAGTTCGCCGTTCTGGATGCGCCAGAGGACGTGCTGGGTGCGGTCGCCGCCGATGCCGAAGTTGGCGGCCTTGAGGGGGACGAAGTGCTTCTTCCAGGTCGGCTGGGCGTCCTTGCCGCGCCAGGCGTCGGTGATGGAGTCGCCGAGGAAGAGAACGTCGACGTCGCCTTTCTTGGCGATGGCGACGAAGCCATCGTGCCGTTTGAGCCAGTTCGCGTCGGGGGCGAGGGACATGCGCGGCCCCGCCTTGGTGGCCGGGTTCTTCTTGTCCTTGTCGCCCCCGTGGGCGGTGGTTGTGAGGACACAAGCGAGCAGCAAGCCGGAAACCCAGGTGCGCATCGAATTCTCCTTGGTTGGAAACGAACCGCGCCGCACCCGATCGCCAAGGGGGAAGCCCCAAACGTGGATTCCGCACGGGCGGGAAGGAGAGCATCGCGGCGGGGAGGCGCCAATGCAAGCGAAAACTGGAGGACTTCGACCGCGGACTTCAGGACGGGGAATTCGCCAATCGCCTACGAGTTCTCGACCTGGTACGTGACATCGCGGGCGACGGCGTAGATGATCTGCTCGTCCGGGATGGATTTGGCGGTCCATTCGATCCAGAGGAAGCCGCCTTTGGCCGAGCGGTAGCGGTTGCGGAAACGCACGATCGGTTCGCCCCGCGAAAGCTGGGCGACCGCCTCCTGCGTGCTGAAGCGGTCGTCGGGATGGACCAGGTCGATGAAGGGCTGCGACACCAGCTCGTCCGCCGAGTAGCCGAGCACGCGCGTGAAGTTGGCGTTGACGCGGCGGAAGTAGCCGTTGGTCCCGGCGAGGCAGAACATGTCGAGCGAGAGTTCGAAGAAGCGGACGAGATCCCACTCGGCGCGGCGCAGGTCGGACGCCATGTAGCCGGTGACAGCGGCGGCGACCTGGGAGGCGTCGCGGGGGCGGTCGTTGGGATCGGCGGCGAGGCAGTGCGTGGCCAACTCGACGAGTTCCGGCTCGGAGCGGCAGGCGCGCAGGCGCTCGAAGGCGTCGGCGAGGTCGGCCTGTGAAGCCCGACGGCGCACCTTCCGCGCGGATTGGCCTCGTCGGGGGTAGGGCGGCTCCCCGGTGAGGATCTCGCACAGGATGGCGCCCAGGCCGAACACGTCGGAGCGCTCGTCGGTCTGTTCGCAGTCCCCACGAGCCTGTTCCGGCGACATGTACTCGAGGGTGCCGAAAATGCTGCCGACGGCCGTGCGCGGCTCGCCGTCCTCGCACTTCCCGTGATCGCCGCCTCTTTCAGCCATCGGGGCCGCGCCGCCGTACAGCGCGAGGATTTCGGCGGCGGGCCGGTTGGGCAGCACCTTGGCGATGCCCCAGTCCATGACTTTGACCACGCCGAACGCGTCGACCATGACGTTCGCCGGCTTCAAGTCGCGATGGACCACCCCCTGGGCGTGGGCGTAGGCAATGGCCTGGCACACCGCCTCGAAGATCTTCAGCAGGTGGGGCCGGCTGAGCTGCACCGTCCGGCCATTCGCGAGCACCTGGGCCAGGGTGTCGCCACCGATCAGCCTCATGGTGAAGTAGGGGCAGCCGTCGGGCAAGGACCCGAAATCGTAGACGGGCGTGGTGCCGGGATGCTGCAGCAGCGAGGCGATCCGCGCCTCGAAGCGGAAACGCCGCACGAGTTCCGGGTTGCCTCGATGTTCGGGAAGCAACACCTTGAACACCACCACTCGTCCCAGAAGCGTGTCGCGCGCCCGCAGGATGACCCCCATCCCGCCGCGGGCCACCTCCCCTTCGAGCAGGTAGCGGCCAAACCGCACCGGCCAGGTCGGCCCTTGGTTTGGCCCGGAAAGCAGTTGTTCGGACGACGCGAAACGCGACGGGTCCAGCCACTCCGTTCCGTTTCCCTCGCTCGCACGGATCGGCGGAACCGACTTCGGATCCTGGTCCTCAGGGGGCGACACTCGGTCGGCTGTGGTAGTCATTATTCACCTGCGCTGCAATGGGCGTGCGGCTCGAAGGGCGGGCAGATTAAAAATCGGCCCATGCAAGCCCTGCTTTTGTATCATTTGCGGTATTTTTCCATTTGTCAAGGAATTCGACGCGCATCTTGCATGCAGAGTCGCATTGCGATAATGTTAATGCGAAATTGCACTATATAGACACTGTAGTGCTGCCGCACGCTCGCTTGCTACCGTATGTTTCGCGCTTTCCCTTCCTTTCTTCGCGACTTCCGCTCTTTTAGGGGAAGACGACGCATTCCGCGTCGAAGGCGAGCGGCAGGTCATTTTCCGCCGCTCGCCCAACTCGAAAGGCGGCTTCGCTCGGCCCCCCTCTCCCCCCCGCTGCAAACACGACCTCTCCTTTCAACGGCCACGTCGCGGGGTGAGGGGGGCTTTTCCTCGCAACTCCATCACAATTTTCGGCCTCTGCATGCGGTTTTCCCCCCTCACCCCCATCCCCTCTCCCCCCGCAACAGGGGCACTGTTGTTGGACGATGGGATTGCAGCGGGGGGAGAGGGGGGCCGAACGAAGCCGCTTTGTCATTGCGCCATCAAAGCGCGGGCAAGTCATTTCCCTCCGCTCGCCTTGGCACGCGACCCGCCCTGCGTCTGGTCGCCCCTTCGCGAAGTCCGCTTGACCTGGTTCGGCGTCCCCGCTACAAGCCCTGCGTGAACCGGTACGGTCATGGAAGCGGATGGCGTCAACATGGGCAAGAAGAAGAAGGTCTGCCTCTGGGGCGGGGTGCTGGTGCTGCTGCTGGGCGGCGTCGGGAGCGTGCTCGCGGTGCTGCTCAAGCACGAGCCGGGCTTCTACGAGCGCGCCGCCGTGCCGGAGACCGAGCAGCGCCGCAGCATGTCGGACGCCTTCTTCGCCAAGTTCAGCCAGATGATGATCAACGTCGGCGTCGATCGCGAAGGGGACTGGCACTTCCAGTTCAGCGAAGCCGAGCTAAACAGCTTCTTCGAGGAGGGCTTCGTCCGCCTCGGCGAAGCGGAGAACTTCCGCAAGATGGGCGTCTCGCATCCGCGCGTGGTGATGGAGGACGACCAGCTGCGTCTGGCGTTCCGCTACGGGTCGGGCTGGTTCAGCACGGTGGTGTCGCTGGAGCTGCGGATCTGGGCGCCGAAGGAGCCGAACCTGCTGGCGGTCGAGCTGCGCAGCCGCCGCGCGGGCGGGCTGCCGATCTCGTCGATGGCGCTGCTGAAGGAGGTTTCGGAACTGGCGAAACGGCACAACATCGAGGTGAACGCCTACCGCTACCAGGGCAACCCGGTCGCACTGGTGCGCTTCCAGTCGGGCGAGCGCGTCCGCCCCAGCATGATGCTAAGCAGCCTGAAGATCGAGCCGGGCAGCCTGGTCATCTCCGGCCAGACGTTCGACACGACCCACGGTCAGGAACTGCCCAAAGGCTTGCTGCCGCCGAGCGGGAACTGATCGTCGGCTACCGCGGTCCAGGTCCACTCCCAGCCCGTGTCCCGGCGCAGCAACCGCACGGCGCCTGTCGCCTTCGCGCCGAGCCAGCGCAGCTCGATGCTTGAATCATCATCTCGTTCCATGTCGTAGCAGCCACGATCCCAGCACACGACGGAGCCGCGCCCGCCGCTGATTGGGCCTTCGTAGTCGAGGTACGCCAGGCGGTGGTCGGGCAGCGGCGTCGCGGCGATCGCGCAGCCCGGGCACGGTTGCGACGCTAGCCGCCAGGTGCGCAGCGAGCCGTGGACTTCGAGCATGAAGTCCCAGTGCAGGCGGGGATGGTCGTGTTCGAGGACCACGAATCGGGGCATGCGTGTCGCCTTGGATGGAACGCGGGATGGCCGCGTTGATGGTCTATCGCTTGAGTGGCCTGAAACGAAAGCTCCCAGCTCCACGAACCCGGAGCGCAAGCGATGGGATCGCATGACGGCGCGCGGAGTGGGAATTTTTCGCCTGCATGGTTCGCAGCGATCCCATCGCTTGCGCTCCGGGTTCGTGGGGACTTTTGTCTCCGGGGAGCGCGGCATACAATGTCCGCCGAGCGCCAAGCAACCCCTGGGAGACCTCACGCCGATGAAAGCCGCCTACCTGGAAACGACCGGAACGCCGGAGGTGATCAAGTTTGGCGAGCTGCCGACGCCCGCGCCGAAGGAGAAGGAGATCCTGGTGCGGGTGGCCGCCGCGGCGCTGAACCCGATCGACACGTACCTTCGCGCGGGGGCGGTGAACATGCCGATGCCGATGCCGTTCATCACCGGCAGCGACGTGGCGGGGACGGTCGAGGCGGTCGGGGCGGGAGCGGCGCGCTTCCAGGTCGGCGACCGGGTCTGGGCGTCGAACCAGGGCCTGCTCGGCCGGCAGGGGACCTGCGCGGAGTACGTCTGCGCTTCCGAGGATTGGTTCTATCCGATTCCGGCCGGCGTGTCGGAGATGGACGCCGCCGGCGTCGCGCTCACCGGCATCACCGCCCATCTCGGCCTGTTCCACTGCGCCCGCCTGGCGATCGGTGAAACCGTCTTCGTCAACGGCGGCACCGGCGGCGTCGGCTCGATGGTCGTGCAGATGGCCAAGGCGATCGGGGCGAAGGTCGTCACCACCGTCGGGTCCGCCGAGAAGGCGGAACTGTGCCAAAGCTGGGGCGCCGACTGCGTGCTGAACTACAAGACCGACGACATTCCCGCCCGGATCAAGGACTTCACGAAAGGCCAGGGCATCAACGTCTGGTACGAAACCCAGCGCGATCCCGACCTCGTCCGGACCATCGACCTGATGGCCCGGCGAGGCCGCGTCGTCCTCATCGCCGGCCGGCAGGCCCAGCCGATCTTCCCGGTCGGGCCGTTCTACACGAAGGACCTGGCGCTGTTCGGCTTCGCCATGTTCAACGCGACCCCCGACGAGCAGCGCGCCTGCTCCGTCGAGATCAACCGCTGGCTCGCCGAAAAGACGCTGCACGCGGCCGTCGGCAAGGTCTTCCCCCTCGCGGAGACCGCCGCCGCCCATCGGCTGCTGGAGGAGAACACCACCCACAAAGCGGGCACCCTCTTCGGCAAGGTCGTCGTCACGCCGTGAGCGGGCGGCGCCTGCTGGGCTGGCGTGCAGGCGATCTTGAAATACGACGCGGGCTTTCGTATTCGTTCAACGTCGTGACATGCCTCCGCTGGGGGCTTCACCCCGCCGCCTAACGGCAGCGGGCTTGATGGCGATGATTCTTGTCCCTCGCAGAGACGCAATCCCTCATGCCGACGGCGCTCGATTGGCGACATGGTGATCCGGCTTCGCATGTCGCACAAGCAGCGCGGCATCTGGCGGCGGGGGGCGTCGCGCTGCTGCCGACCGAAGCCGGGCCGGCACTGGTCGCCTCCGCGCTGCGGCCCGGCGCCGTCGCGCGGTTGATGCTTCATGGCGAGACGCCGGCGCTGATGCTGGCCCAGCTGGCCGAGGCCTTCGATTGGCTCCCGCATCTGCGCGGCCCGGCCCTGCGGCTCATCCGCCAGCTCGGCCACGACCTTCGCTTGCAGGCCGATGGCGGCGCTCGCTTCGGGCTGCTGTCCCGCTTGCACGAAGCCGTCCAGGCCGTTTTGCTCGACAACGACCACCTGGCAATGCGTTTCCCAGCGCATGAACTTTGGCTGCCCCTTTCCCTCGCGCTTGGGCAGCCGCTGGCCGGGGTCGAAATCGACGAGGTCGAGGACGACTCGGTCCTGGTGGTCCGCGACGCCCAGGCTGCAACGGTGCGCCCGACGCGGGTGCGTGTCATGGCACGCCACGTGCATGTTGAACGCGAAGGACGGGTCGCAGCCGACGAGGTGACGGACGCCGCGCTGTGCCGCGTCCTGTTCCTCTGCACCGGCAACACCTGCCGCAGCCCGATGGCGGAGGCGCTCGCCAAGAAGCTGCTCGCCGACGTGCGGGGCTGCACGGCGATGGAGCTGGAATCGCACGGATTTCGCGTGCAATCGGCCGGCCTCGCGGCGATGATGGGTGAGGTCGCCTCGCCGGAGGCGGTGGTCGTGGCCAAGGGCTACGGGGCGGAACTGAACCTGCACCGCAGCCAGCCTGTCACCCTGGAACTGCTTCAGCGGGCCGACCATGTGCTGGCGATGACAACCGGCCACCTGCGGTCGCTGGCGCGGGTCGAACTGCCCGGCGACTGCGTCCCCGATCTGCTGGCGCCCGACGGAACCGACGTGGGCGACCCGATCGGCGGCCCCCTGGAACAGTACGCGGCGTGCGCCGAGCAGATCTTGGCCTCGCTGCACCAACGTCTGCCGCAATGGCTGGAATCGTAGACTCTCCCGGACGGAAGCATCATGAAAATCGCGATCGGCAGCGACCACCGCGGCGTCGAGACCAAGCGGCGCCTGACCGCCAACCTGCGGACGATGGGCCACGAGGTGGTCGATCTCGGCGTTGACGGGTCCGAAAGCGTCGACTACCCCGACTACGCCTGCGCCGTCGGCAACCGCGTCGGGGCCGGCGAGGCCGAGCGCGGCGTCCTCATCTGCGGCACCGGCCTGGGCATGTGCATCGCCGCCAACAAGGTCAACGGCGTGCGGGCCGCGTCGTGCCACGACAGCTTCACCGCCGAGATGAGCCGGCGCCACAACGACGCCAACGTCCTGTGCCTGTCGGCCGACCTGCTCGGCGAGGAGCTGATCGAACGACTCGTGCGCGTCTGGATGGAGACGCCGTTCGAGGGGGGCCGCCACGCCCGCCGCGTCGAGAAGATCGCCAAGATCGAAGCCGAGCAGTGCGGGAAGAAGTAGCGTGCTTGCCGCGCGCGTCTCACCCGTCGCCTTCCTCCGTCTCCGGCGCTGCCGACTTCGGTGTCAGCGCCAATACTTCCTCGATCTGCTGGACGACGAACTTCAGCGACGTGGCGGCCATCTCGAAGTTGGTGTGGGCCGACACGCGCGCGTAGTTGGCGGCGAAATAATCGGCGACGCGGCGCAGCTTCGGCAGCTTGCCGCGCGCCCGGCGCACATATTCGATTGCGTCGCCGCGCAGCCGGCTCGGCTCGACCGCGCGCGAGTAGTCGTACACCATGCGGTGCACTTCCAACATCTCCTCGTCCTCCTGCACCTCGTCGGCGTGCTTCAGGAAGTTGCGCACCATCCAAGCGTGTGACAGGATGAGGTTGATGCGTTCCATGGCCTGCTGGGGCGTCGTCATGTTTGGGACCGTGATAGGGAAAAGGCACGATGTTTAGCCGCTCGCCTACGGCGAGCGCGGACAGG
>JAYSSW010000501.1:0-3931 GCA_043720335.1 Planctomycetia bacterium | reverse complement strand
GCACCGCAGGGTGGAACAGCCAGGGTGGAACCTCATCGAAGTTCAATCGAGCAGTTCGCCCAGTTCGTGGCGGAGGCGGGCCAGCACGCGGAGCTTGGCTTTGCGCACGGCCGCCGGCGTCATGCCGAGCGCTTCGCCGACGTCGCGGGTGCCCTGGCCTTCGACCTGAACCCGCCAGAACGCCTGCCAGGTGCGCGGCTCGAATTCGTGCTGGATCGTTTCCAGCATCGCGCGGAGCTGCTGGCTGACCAGGCTCGTTTCCGAAGCGTCCTCGTCGGCCAGCGGGTCGGCGACGGCGTGCAGCCGCATCTGGGCGTCGGTGCCGCCGGCGGCGTGCGCCTGGTGCTGGCCCTTGCGGAAGTGGTCGCGGATCTTGTTGCTGGCGATGATGCGCAGCCAGCCTCGGAAGCTGTCCCCCGCCTGCCGTCGGCGGAACGTGGGCAGGCTTTTCGCGACCGCCTGGAACACGTCCTGGAACACGTCGGCCGCGTCCTCCGGCGGGAGCTGCGAGCGCCGGCACCAGTGGTAGACGAGCGGCGCGTACAAATCGACCAGCTTCTCCCAGGCGGCCGCGTCGTTCGCCTGCGCACGCAGCAGCAGGGTGGGCGAGGTCTCGAACCCGCCGGCCCGCTGGTCGCCGGAGCCTGACTTCGTCGGGGTCATCGTGTGGCTCCTGCGGGCCTGGCGCTCACGCCGCCATTGGCGCCTCCGGGCTGAAGAAGACCTTCGCCGCCTGCCCCATGTCCACCTTGTTCGCCTTCCGATCCTCCCCGTGCGAATGCGGTCCATGCCGCTGATTCCACGAGGCGATTCGCACGGGAACGGCGTCACGGCTGCACGTCGATCGTCACCTCGGCGGTCAGCGCGTCGCCGTGGTGACGCATCGTCGCACGCAGCGTCAGCGGCTTGGTGAACGGGCCGCGCAACGTCCCAGCGCAGCGGATCGTCAGCCGGCCCAGGTCCTGGCCGGCGGCGATCACCACCGGCTCGGCGCTCAGGCTGCGCAGGTGCGCCGGCACGTCGAGCGTCAGCTTGACCTCGCCTTGCAAGCCCTGGCCTCGCTTCACGCGAACAGGCACCTCGATCGTCTTCCCCGGCGACGCCTGGAACGAGGTGCGGTCGGCTTCCAGCGCGAGCTGCCCCGGCCCGACGACCGCCACGAGTTGCTCGTTCTGGTTCACGGAAGTGAACACGACGCGGTGCTCGCTGCCGTCGTGGTCCTTCACCACGCCGACCCCCATGACGCAGACCCGGCACGTCCGCCCCGTCTCCATCCACGGCGGCAGCGACGCGGTGTAGGTGAACTCGGTCGCGCCGGCGGGCACGATGATGGTGGGCCCGGTCACGCCTTGCAGATGCCTCGCCTGCTTGTCGGTCAAACTGATTTCGATGCTGCCGTCGTAGCCGTTGCGCTCGATCTTGTACTTGCGCTTGTGGACCGAGCCGCGAGCCGCGAAGCCCATCTCGTACTCGCCCTTGAAGACGAACGGCGTCGGCAGCGCCACGGCCAGCAGCACGTCGTCGATCTGCGCTTTCGTCGACGCGGTCTCGCGCCGTTCTTCGCTGCCGATCTTGGCGACGCCGACAATCCTCAGATGCGCGGTCTGGATCTTCGCCTTGGCGTCGGCCTTGAAGTTGAGTTCGACCGATGTCTGGTTCGCCGCGATCAACAGATTCGCGACGCTGACCCCGGCGGGCAAGCCGTCGATCTGGAGCGCGATGGCGTCCTTGAAGCCGCCGATGCGAACCGCGTCGATCTTGAGCTTGGCCGTCCCCGCGCGCAGCAGCGTGACCGCGTCGACGGCGAGCGCGAGCCGAAAACCCGGCGCCGGCGGCGCGGCGACGCGCAGGCGGTACGCGAAGCCGGGGCCGCCGCGCGAGCGGAAGCGGTCCTGCACCTGCACGCGGTAGACGCCGTCGGCGGGGACCGTGAAGTTCAAGACCGGGTCGGGCTGCCCGGCGTTCGCCTCGTCCTTCGCCAGCATCTTGTCCAGCGCGTCGACGATGGCCAGCACGCCGTCGAGCTTCGAGCCGAGCCGGCCCGCGCGCAGCTCGAAGACGAGCGAATCGCCCTTGCGGCCGGTCCAGGTCCACGTGTCGATCTCGCCCGCCGCCGCGATCCGGCCATTCAGCATCGCGGGAAACGTGACCGGCGACTTGGCGTGCGTCTCTTCCCGCAATTCTGGCAGGTCATCGACGTCGAGCGTGATCGGATTCGTGCGCTGCCCGGCGACCGTGAAAACGTGCGCGAACTCCGCCGCCGCGCTGGCGGGGATCGCGACTTCGAGCGGATCCTTCGGCATGCTTTGGCCGAACCCGGCCAGCTTCAGGGTGTCGCCGCGCTTGCCGCCGAGCGGGTAGACGTTGTCGAGATGCGGGCCGGCGGCGATGGTGAGGCGGTAGACGTGCGATTGGCTGCCGAGGTTTCGGGCGTCCTGGATGCGCACTTGATATTCGCCGTCGGCGGGCGCGGTGAAGCGCAGGATCGGGTCGCCGCCGCGCTGCTCGTCGCTCTCGGCGAGGCGGCGACCCAGCGGATCGCGCACTTCGAGCCGGGCGTCGAGCGGCGAGCCGAGCCGGGCGGCGTGCACCTCGCAGGTGAACGACTGCCCCTTCTTGGCGTCGAAGGTCCAAAGGTCGATATCCTCGCGCGGGAAGATGCGGCCATTGATCGTCGTCGGAGTCGTGACACGCACCAAAATCGGCTCGCCGTCGATCTCGTCCTCGACGACTTCCGGCAGCTCGCCGACCATGAATTTCATCGCCGGCGTCGCCCCCTGCGAGGTCGTGAGCCGCCAGTGCCGCAGTCCCAGCGGCGCGTCGGCCGTGATGAGGACGTTGCCAGCCATGTCCTTCGGATAGTCCTCCTGGCGCTGCGAATCGGGGAGCGGCAGGATCGGCCCCTCGAACCAGACAGTCGGCACGCGGACGAGCTTCGCGGAGGCTTTGACGCCGGGGCCGGCCATCTCGAAGCCGCAGCTCTGGTGCAAAAACAGCCCGCCGACGCGCAGCTTGACCGCCGTGCCGCGCTGCCCGCCCGCCGGGAAAACGTACGACGCGACCGGCGCCTGCGCGGCGGCGACGGCCGGCAGGCAGAGCGACGCGAGAACGAGGAGCGTGGTTCGCATGATGAGGGCACCATCGGTGGCAAGTTCATGATTCAACGAGCAAGCCCCACCATGAGCAACGCGATTGGTGGGGGTCGAACCGTGCGACAACTCACCCCCAGGAATCGCTTCGCTCATCCTGGGGCTTGGGGATGATGTTTGAGGAGTCGTCTCATCCCCACAGCTCCATCGCGGGCTGGCCGTCGCAGATCTGCCAGGGGCGTTCGAGCATCGTGGTGAGCTGCGTCGCGGGATCGACGCCGAGGGCGTGGTAGATGGTCGCCGCGAACTGGCTCGGCGTGACCCGGCCGTCGCGGACGTAGGCGCCGACGCGGTCGGTGCTGCCGTGGATGCGGCCTCCGGGGATGCCAGCGCCGGCCATCAGGATCGAGAACGCGTGCGGCCAGTGCTCGCGGCCGGCGTTCGACGCCGTGATGCGCGGGCTGCGGCCGAACTCCCCCATCACGATCACCAGCGTGTCGTCGAGCAGGCCGCGCGCCTCCATGTCGTCGAACAGCGCCGACAGCGCCTGGTCGGTCGGGGGCAGCAGGCGGTTCTTCAGCGCGTTGAAGTTGTCGTCGTGCGTGTCCCAGCCTTGTTCGAGGATGCGGATCCAGTTGACGTGGACGAGCTGCACGCCCGCTTCAACCAGCCGCCGGCCGAGCAGCACCGACTGCCCGAACAGGTTGCGGCCGTAGCGCTCGCGCACCCGCGCCGGCTCGGCGTCCATGTCGAAGGCGCGCTGCGTGGCGCCGGAGGTCAGCACGTCGTAGGCGCGGTCGTAGAAGCTGCCCATCGAGCGGGTCTCGACGAGCTGCGACAGC
>JAYSSW010000500.1:0-3932 GCA_043720335.1 Planctomycetia bacterium | reverse complement strand
GCAACCTCGACAACCTTGTCGAAGTCCAGCGCCACCCGCGCTACCGCTTCGTCGAAGGGGACATCGCCGACGCCCGCGTGGTGCGGCAGATTGTCAGTCGCGGCGTGTCGGCCATCCTCAACTTCGCCGCCGAAAGCCACGTCGACCGCAGCATCCGCGACGCCGGCCCGTTCCTGCGCACCAACATCATTGGCACGCAGACGCTGCTCGACGCCGCCCGCGACTTCGGCGTGCAGCGCTTCGTGCAGATCTCCACCGACGAGGTGTACGGCAGCCTGGGCGTGTCCGGGGCGTTCACCGAGGATTCGCCGCTGGCGCCGAACAACCCGTACTCCGCGAGCAAGGCGTCGGGCGACCTGCTGGTGCGCGGCCAGGCGCAGACGCACGGGCTGCCGGCGATCATCACACGCTGCTCGAACAACTACGGCCCCAACCAGAACCCCGAGAAGCTGATCCCGCGCCTCGTCACGCAACTGCTGCGCGGCGAGCCGGCGACGATCCACGGCGACGGCCTGCAGGTGCGCGACTGGCTGCATGTGCGCGACCACTGCGCCGCCGTCGCGGCGGTGTGGCGGCGCGGCCGGATCGGCGAGACCTACAACATCGGCGGCCGCTGCGAGAAGCCGGTCCTCGACATGGCCCAGCGCATCGCCGACCAGCTCGGCCTGCCGCGGTCGCTGCTGCGCCACGTCGCCGACCGTCCCGGCCAGGACCGCCGCTACGCGCTCGACTGCACGAAGATCGAACGCGAACTCGGCTGGCGGCCTCAGGTGGCCTTCGACGACGGCCTGCGCGACACGGTGCGCTGGTACACGCAGAACGCCGCCTGGCTCGACAAGCTGCGCGCAGCGGCGCGGCGTGCGCCTCGCCACGAGTTGGCGAATCCGTACAGCGACGTGGAAGGGGCGAGTTTCAAGAGCCGCGACTGGCAAGGAGTGGCCGGCCCCGCGCATGGATAAGTTTTTGGCGGCTTCCCTGGGACGGCGGCCCCTGGGAAGCCGACTCTTCAAGAACGCTTTTCCACTTCGTTGGGTTCACGTTCCTTTCATCGCACGGATTCTGCGGGTTCTCAGCGGCTCGCGGCCCGCGAAAATGCCCCGGCTCGTGTTGACAGGCGGGGGGGGCTGGCTAAGTTTGGGAAGGCACGTCTCGCCAGCTGCCAATTCCGGGCTGACTTCGTTCCGCAGGGTCGTGGTCGAAGGCCAGTCTGGAATCACCCGACGCCCCATCCGCGTGCGTTCGCATCAAGGAGGATGCCGCATTCCGTGCCACCACGAGTCGCACCATGGCCCGCCGACCGGAACAGGTTCCGCTGCTTGCCGAACTGCTTGAATCGCGACTGCTGCTGACGACCTCCCCATTCCCAAGCGACGTGCTCTGGGACACCGTGCAGACCGCCGACTTCAACGGCGACGGCAAGCAGGAAGTCGTCGCCAAGCGTGCAAACGGCGACTGGTGGACCGGCCCCTCGACTCTCGCGTCGCAGGTTTTCGAGCCGTTGACCGCCTTCCGCCGCGACCTGAAAGTGGTCACGGGCGACTTCAACCACGACGGCTTCGACGACGTGGCCGGCCTCGGCGGCGACGGGGCCTGGACCGTCGGCCTGTCGAACGGCCGCAGCTTCCAGGAATCGCTCTGGGCGCGCTGGGCGTACCCTTCCACCTGGGGCGACATCCAGGTCGGCGACTTCAACGGCGACGGCATGAGCGACCTGTTCGGCTTCAACAACGCTGGCGGCGTCTTCGTGGGCCTGTCGGACGGCCAGTCGGTCGCCGTCAGGCAATGGGCGCAGTGGTCCCCCGCCACGTCGTGGCACACGATCCGGGCCGCCGACGTCAACAGCGACGGCCGCGCCGACGTGGTCGGCTTCAACAACGCCGGCGGCTGGTACGCGGGCATCACGTCATCGTACCTCGTCGACGTCGGCCAGCCCTACTACTACCAGACCACGCGCCAGATGGCGCAGTGGCTCGACCCGTCGTACTGGACCGATATCAAGCTCGCTGACTTCAACCGCGACGGCGCCTCCGACGTGGCCGGGCTGGCGCGCGACGGCCAGTGGTGGATCGGTTCGTCCACGGGCACCGCGTTCCGCACCGTCCCCTGGGCCAACTGGGGCGATGTCACCCAGTTCCAAGCGACCGTCGTCGGCAGCTTCGACGCAGGCCGCGCGGTCGACCTGCTCGGCTTCAAAACCAACGGGAGCTGGCTGCTCGGCTCCCCCGCCGCCAGCGGTTCCGTCTCCTCCCTCGCGGCCAGCTCGACGAATGCCCAGGTAATCACCGCCTGGCCCGACCCCGCTGCTGACGCCGCCCCCGCCACGCCCTGGAACAGCGACGCCTACTGGGACAGCGCCACCGTCGTCGACCTCAACGCCGACGGCCGTGACGAGATCTTCGGCTTCACCGGCAGCAACTCCTGGCTCGCCACGCCGAACAACCTCACCCTCTTCCACAGCACGCGCACCGCCTGGCCGACCAGCCCGGCTTACTCGCAGGTTCTCGCAGGCGACTTCAACGGCGACGGCGTCAAGGACCTGGCCGGCGTCGCCACCAGCGGCGCCGTCTACGTCGGTCTGCGCACCGCCGCCGGCTTCTACAACACCAGGGCCTGGACCGCTTGGCTTCCCGGCGTGATGAAACAAATGTTCGCCGCCGACGTCACCGGCGACGGCAAGACCGACCTCGTCGGCTTCGCCCGCGATGGCAGCTGGTGGATCGGCCAGTCGACCGGCTCGTCGTTCGTCTCCTATCGGGCCGCCCAGTGGCTCCCCGCCGCCACCTGGGACTTCGTCACCGTCACCGACTACAACCGCGACGGCAGGGCAGACATCCTCGGCTTCAACAACGACGGCGCCTGGTGGCTCGGCTACTCCGTTGGCGACCGCTTCAGCACCGTCCCCCTCGCCGTTTGGCAGCCCGCCGCCCGCTGGAACCAGGTCGGCGTCGGCGACTTCAACGGCGACGGGCGGTCGGACATCTTGTGGCGGAACGCCGGAGGTGCGGTTGGCGATTGGCTGGGGACGGCGAGTGGCGGTTTCACGGTCAATCCGACCCTCACCCAGGTGCCTAACGAAT
The DNA here is from genome assembly GCA_043720335.1 of Planctomycetia bacterium. Classification (GTDB taxonomy): domain Bacteria; phylum Planctomycetota; class Planctomycetia; order Gemmatales; family Gemmataceae; genus JAYSSW01. The sequence continues at coordinate 855 of JAYSSW010000500.1, read as the reverse complement.
GGAAGGTCGCGGCGACCGGCGACTACAACGGCGACGGGCGCGACGACATCTTGTGGCGCAGTGACAGTGGCGCGCTGGGCGACTGGCTCGGCACCGCGAGCGGCAATTTCACGATCAACGGCGGGCTTTATCAGGTGCCGACCAGCTGGCACGTCCAGCCGGAAATGCTGGGTTGAGCAACGGATTCGCGCAGCGCGGGGGTAGCATGACATGACGATCCTGATTTCGGGCGAGATCGAGGTGGCGCCGGACGTGCGGGGGCGGGCGCTGGCGGAGGCGCGGCCGCTGATCGAGGCGGCGCTCGCCGAGCCGGGCTGCCGTCACTACGCCTGGAGCGAGAGCCCGCATGACGCCGGGCGGATCCACGTGTTCGAGGAGTGGGACAGCGCCGCCGAGCTGGAGGCGCATTTCACTGGCGAGCCCTATCGCGGGATGCTGGCGCATTTGGGGGCGTGCGGCATCCTGGCGGCGACGACGCGCAAGTATCGGTGCGATGCTGTCGAGCAGGTCTATGGCGCGGACGGCGTGCCGACGGCTGCGTTCGGCGGATAGCAACGCGAAAACGTCCCGAAACGAGACGAGAGGTGCCGGGCAGGGTCCAAATCCGGTCGCCAGACAGCCGATTCCCCCTATCGTCGGGCCAATGCGGATCATTAAGCGGTCACTTGCGTTGCTAGCCTTTAGCGCCGGGACGACCGACTGCGCGTGGGAGGAACAAGAATGACGACCTATACCGGAACCGCTGGCACCGACGCGCTCACGGGCGGCATCGCCGACGACACCTTCACCGGGCTGGCCGGCCCCGACACGATGACCGGCGGCGGCCCGGCCCCCCCCCCCCCCCCCCCCCCCCCC
>JAYSSW010000499.1:0-3935 GCA_043720335.1 Planctomycetia bacterium | reverse complement strand
GGACCTGTCGCACGTCGAAAGATCGAATCGCCGCACGGCGTCACGTCCGCGCTCGCCGTAGGCGAACGGCTAAACGTTAGGACCGGGCGCCACGCGGCGATAGCGGTTTCGGTCGTGCGTCACGTCCGCGCTCGCTGTAGGCGAACGGCTAAACGTTTGAACCATCGAGGATTCCATGCTTGCGACGTTTTCGATCCGCCGGACCTACGCCGTCGCTCGCAAGGAGTGCCTGCACATCCTGCGCGACCCGGCCACGCTGTTCTTCGCGCTCTTCATCCCCGTGATTGAGCTGTTCATGCTCGGCTACGCCATCGACACCAACGTGCGCCACATCCGCACCGTCGTCGTCGACCACTGCAACACCCGCGAGAGCCAGCGGCTGATCCAGGCGTTCGAGAACTCGCAGGACTTCCGCGTCGTCGCCCGCGTCTACTCCGACGCCGAGATGGGACGCATGATCGTCGCAGGCAAGGCGCGCGTCGGCATCAAGATCCCTGAGAACTACTCGCGCCAGCTCGAAGCACGACAGACCGCGCAGATCCTTGTCCTCGTCGACGGCAGCGAGTCGAGCATCGCCGGCGAAGCGCTCAACGTCAGCAACGCCCTGGCGTTGAGGGAATCCCTCGAACGCCTGCTCGGCTTCCAGCTCATGCCTGTCGAATCACGGCCGCGCATCCTCTTCAACCCCGACACGCGCTCGGCGAACTTCTTCATCCCCGGCCTGATCGTGGTCATGTGCCAGATGATGGCGATCATGCTCTCCGCCAACGCCATCGTCCGCGAGAAGGAGAAGGGGACGCTCGAACAGCTCTTCATGACCCCCGTCACCGCCAGCGAGCTGATCCTCGGCAAGCTGATCCCCTACCTGGTCCTCACGTTCATCGAGTTCGCCACGATCCTGACGCTGATGCGCATCATCTTCCAGGTGCCGATCAACGGCTACATCATCACGCTGCTGACGCTGACCCTGCCTTTCACGTTCACGATGCTCGGCCTGGGGCTGTACATCTCGACGCGGGTCGACACGCGCGAGGCGGCGTCGCAGATGGCGATGGGGACGATGATGCCGTCGATCTTCCTGTCGGGGTACGTCTTCCCGCTCGACTCGATGCCGACGTTCTTCTACTGGGTCGCGCAGCTCATCCCCACCACCTGGCTGATCGACGCCGCGCGCGGCATCATCCTGCGCGGCGCCGGCTGGAGCGACTTGATCCTGCACGCGGTGATCCTGTGGACGATGGGCATCGTGTCGTTCGCGATGGCGATGCTGAAGTTCCGCAAGCGGCTGAGCTGAGCAGGCAGCGACGCGAAAGCCCAGGGACGGCGTCCCTGGGGATCTGGCTACCCAGGGACCGCTGTCCCTGGGCTTTCGCGAGCGTTCGTTGAATGCTCGCCCGCGCTGCGGATCATGTCGTGGATGAAGCGCAGCTTCTGGATCGCGGGCGTTGACAGGACGAACGGGTAGGCGTCGGGCAGGCCGAGGCCGCGGTTGAGGTTGTTGAGGGCGTAGGTCAGCGGGTGCCAGCCGGCCAGCAGCGTGTCGAACGACTTCGGCGCGGCGCCGAGCGGGTCGTGGATCTTCGCGACGCTCGGCTCGTCGCCGCGCTGCGGCCTCATCGACAGCCCGCAGTCGGACGCCGTCTCCAGCGTGTCGGCCATGTGCAGGTAGTGGGCCCACGTCTCGGCCCAGTCTTCCCACGGGTGCATGGTCGCGTACGCCGACACGTGGCGGTCGGGCCAGTCGGCGGGCGGGCCCTGGTCGTAGTGGCGCTGCACGGCGGCGGCGTAGTCGAGCCGTTCGTCGCCGAACATCGCGCGGAAGGCGGCCAGGCGCTTCTCGTCGGGCTGGATAAGACGGTCGAAGTAGAAGTGCCCGCTCTCGTGGCGGAGATGGCCGAGGATGGTGCGGTACGGCTCGCGCAGGGCGGCCTTGCGGCGCTCGCGCTCCGCGTCGTCGGCCTCGGCGATGTTGATGGTCACGACGCCGCCGTCGTGGCCGGTCATCACTTTGGGCGCGTCAGGCGATTCGGGGTCGGCGAGGAACTCGAAAACCAGGCCGTCGAGTTCAAGGTTGAGCGCGAGCAGCGTGTAGACGAGGCGTCGCTTGGCCGCTTCGAGCTTGGCCCAGGCTTCCAGGCTGCCCTGCCGCGACAGGTTCGGGAAGACGCGCGTCAGCCGGCACGACAGGCAGAGCGTGTTCTTGTCGCCGGCGTCGAGCGCCCAGTTGCAGACGCCGTGCGCGCTGGAGTTCTGGCACAGGCGGTAGGTCCTGCCCGCAGCGCGGCGCAGCGGCGACTTCCAGGTGTCCGGCGCTTCGGCCGGGTCGAGCGAGCCGACCACGCCGAGGTCGGAGACGTAGGCGAGGGTGTGCCCGCACTTCACGCAGCGGACGTTCTCGAAGAATGCCAGGTGCTGGCAGTGATCACAGTGGAAGACTTTCATCCGCGCGGTCTCATGGTGCAAGGGGAATGGGAACGAAAAAACCGCCATGTTGCACGCATGGGCGTGCATCGATGGCGGGGAATGTGCGTGGCTAACCCAGTCGCTTCCTCAGTCAACGTATCAACCGACGCCGACGAGGGAATCCTGCTCGATGGGCAGGTCGAACTCCATCCGGCGGGCGTGGACCTCGGAGCGGTCGACGCGGACATCGGGGGGAGCGTCGATGCCGAGGCGGATGCGGTCGCCGCGAATCTCCAGGACGGTGACCTTGATGTTGCCGTTGACGACGATCTGCTGGCCAACGCTGCGCGTGAGGACAAGCATGGGAACTTCCTTGTTTGGGAACCGTGGAGGGTCGTTGGGAAGGACATCTTCCCGGCACACCCTCCCTGGAATGTTTCCGTGCGATCAGGCAGCTTGCCGGTCAAATCACCACAGGCGTGCGATGGTCGGCTTTCGTGTCTTTTCGTCGCGGACGATACAACGACATGCGAAATCGATGCCAAAAGCCGAATGTTTCGAGTTTCTCTCAAGTTCGGCAGGATGGTGTGCAAGGTCCGCCCTTTCGCAAACTTCCATGCCTGCGCAGTCTTGTGCGTTTGGAATGCTTGAGTTGGTTGGGAAATATGCGATGGTCCGCTTTCTGCCCTGGGAATTGCATCACGAGATGCAGCGCCCTGGGAAAAGGGACGCCGAATGCAACACGGCCTGCAAGCAATTCCTCCGATTGAACGAAAATCGCTCAAGTCGTCTTGGTTTTGAGCAGCGCGCTGCGTGGTGTGCGGAATCAAAGTGCCGCATTCGTCGGAATCGTTTGGCACACCGGCTGCATGCTACCCAAAATATCCAGCTTAACAATCACTTGGGGTGCAGCATATGAACCTTTCGCGCATGCTCATCGGTCTGTTTCTGCTTCTGTCGGCCTCGGCCCCGTCAGTCCAGGCGGAAGACCGCTATTATGTCACGGTCTTCGCGGCTCAGGGGCAACCCAATCTTCCACGCACTTCGCACACCTTTGCCGTCTTCACCAAAGCGACCGGCAGCGGGGAGCCTTTCAAGGCGACGCAGGTGCAGGACCATGTCATCAGTTGGCTGCCCGCCAACCTGTCAATCGCGACGTTGAAGCTTCTGCCGACCCAGGGAGCGAACCTCGACCTGCCCGCGACATTGAATTGGGCGAAGGCGACGGGCAGCGCCGTGACGGCGTGGGGACCGTTCGAGACAAACGCCGAACTGCACGCACTCGCGCTGAAGCAGGTCGATAACCTCAACAGCGGCAGGATCGGATACATCGCCCTTGACCATCGGCTGCGGGCGCGCGGGGCGAGCAACTGCACCCACGCGGTCAGCGACGCCGACACCACCCAAGGCTTGCTGAGGACCGGCGCCGCGTATGGCGAAGCGGCGAGTATGATGGTGCTGCGCCACTTCGACCAATGGCTGCTTCGTCCACAGCAGTCGCACCGCTGGGTTTCCGACCGCTGGAATCTGTC
>JAYSSW010000498.1:0-3940 GCA_043720335.1 Planctomycetia bacterium | reverse complement strand
TGCAGATTTCCGTGCCCGGACACGATCTGACGAAAGCCAGAGCTGGCCGTTTTTGATTTTTTCACACGCTCTCAGCATCGCACTCTGGGAGGACTCTTCATGCGCAAGTTCCTGCTTCTCGGCGTCGGTTTCGCGGCTCTGCTCGGGCTGGCCGCTTCGGGCAACTGGCTCCTCTCCGGCGACAAAGCCGTCGATGGCGCGGCGGGCCCCCCCATCGGCGAAGGCGAAGCCAAAGGCGTAAAGCTCGCCCCCAGCAAGGTCGTCAAGGTCACGGTCTACCCGAACAGCGCCCTCGTCACCCGCGAGGTTGACGTGCCCAAAGGCGACGGCCTGACGGAACTCACGATCAGCGAACTGCCCAACCAGACCGTGCAGAACTCGCTCTACTCCGAAGGGACCGATGGCATCCGCATCCTTAGCACGCGCTACCGCACCCGCCCCGTCCAGCAGGACACCCGCGAAGAAGTCCGCAAATTGCAGGACGAGATGAAGAAGCTGCAACTAACGGGCGAGAAGATCGACAGCGACGTGAAAACGCTGGAATCGAACATCGCCATGCTCGGCAAGCTCGAGAACTTCACTGACAAGACCGCTGTCACCTCGACCGAGAAGGGCGGACTCAGCAGCGATACCGTCATCAAGCTGGCCACCTACGTCATGGAGCAGCGCAGCGAGAAGGGCAAGGAACTCACCAAGCTCAAGCAGGAATCGAAGGCCAACCGCGACCAGCTCGAATTCCTCCAGCGCAAGCTCGGCAGCACCACGGCCGGCACCAGCCGCGTCGACCGCGACGCCGTCATCGTCGTCGACCGCGTCAAAGGCGGCGGCGGCAAGATCCGGCTCAACTACCTCGTCGACGCCGTCTCCTGGGCGCCGCAGTACAAGTTCCGCGCCGGCAAGACCGACGAGGCCGTCCAGGTCGACTACCTCGCCGGCCTGACCCAGCAGAGCGGCGAGGACTGGATCGGCGTTGACATCACGTTGTCAACCGCCCAGCCGATGCTCAACGCCGCCCCGCCCGACCTCAAGCGCCTCGACGTGGCCATCGTCCCGAACCCGATGGGCAAAGGCGCTCTTGCTGGCAACCCCGGACTGCCGTCGATCCTGCCCCAGCAGCCCCCCGGCGAACTGGCCGAGCAGGCGCGCGGCTTCCGCGCCAAGGCGCACGAGTTCTTCAACTCGAAGAAGGACGCCGAGTCGGCCGGCAAGCTGTTCAACGAGGCCGCCGCGCTCGACCAGGCGCGTGACCTGATGAAGACGCGCGAGGACCTCGACAGCGAACGCACCGCCCGGGGCCGTCCTTCCGGAGCCGAGGGGCCGAGCGTCAGCTACCACCTCAAGACGAAGTACACCGTGCCGTCGCGCCACGACGAGCAGGTCATCGAGGTCGCCAAGGTCACCCTCGTCCCGAAGTACTACTACAAGGCGGTCCCCGTGCTGAACCCGCACGTCTACCGGCTCGCCGACCTCGTCAACAAGAGCGAGCTGGTGCTGCTCGCCGGCGACGCGACCATGTACCAGAACGGCGACTTCGTGGGCCGCATGTCGATGCCCCTCGTCGCCATCGGCGAGGAGTTCACCGCCGGCTTCGGCGTCGACCCGCAGCTCCAGGTGCAGCGCAAGCTGATGGACAAGGCGAAGTCGACCCAGGGAGGCAACCAAGTCCTCAAGTACGACTACCGCATCCTCGTCAACAGCTACAAGAAGGAGGCCGTCACCGTGCAGGTGTGGGACCGCCTGCCCCACTCCGACACCAACGAGTCGGCCGGCATCGTGCTGCTGAAGACGGCGCCGGAGCTGAGCAAGGACACGATGTACGTCCGCGAGTCGAGGCCGCAGAACCTGCTGCGCTGGGACATCGAGGTGCAGCCCGGCGCCAGCAACGAGAAGGCCGCCGTCATCAACTACGAGTTCAAGATCGAACTCGACCGCCAGATGGCGATCACCAGCTTCACGACGAAGTGACACGAACGTGCGCGGCGAGAGGGAAGGCGAGGGTCCGTCTCCTTCCCGCTCGCCGCGGATCGATTCCGCAGGAGACATCGAAGTGCTGTCGTGCAGGCGCCACACGCTCTGAGCCCGAAGCGCCAAGCGAGGAAAGCCGCGCGACGCTGAGAAGCGTTGCGTGTCCCGTTCGCCAAGGCGCAGCGAGGTGCGCGCGGCGACGAAAGCCCATTCCCCGCTGCGCCTCGGCAGCCCCGACACGCGACGATCCCGCTGCATCGGCGCGCGGCTTTCCTCGCTTGGCGCTTCGGGCTCAGCCGGAGTGTGGCTGAATGCTAGGCCGCCGCCAGCCGGTGGCAGTGGTCGAAGAGCAGCTGCCATTCGAGCAGCTGTACCTTCCTGGCCAGCTCCTCGTCGTCGTCGGCGGTGTCGCGGACCTTCTCACAGAAATCCACGAAATCAAAGGGATTCGTGCAGCGGCAGCCCAGCGAAGGCGCTTGCTCGGCGAGCTGTTTCAGGACGGGATGCGGGCCGACTCTGCGGAACCAATACTTGGCGTTGGAGGCGTCCGGCTCGCGGCGGTGCATGATCGCGTGCCAGTAGCTGCCTTCGGGCGTGTCGAGGTCCTGGCTGATCGCGTGCGATTCATCAAGGAAGTCGTGGTGCAGCCATAATCCGGCGAGGCAGGCTTTCGCCAGGTCGGGACGAATGACCTTGCTCGGCGCGCATATCTGATCGATGGTCAGCGACGCCAAGGCGGTGCGCATCGGCTGGTTCGGCTGGCCGGGGCCGAGCGGCGGCACGCGGGCCTCGGCCAGCAGCGCTTGCAGGGCAGGGGGGTAGGTCGTGGTCCACCAGATGGGTTTACGGTTCGCCTCGATCATGACGATTTTTCGCCTTTTTCTCAAAACATCGACATTTGTCCCCTTGCCATGTATAGAATGGAGAAAGGGAACCACAACATGGACTTGTTTTGTCCGACTGTGACAGGTTCTCAACACATAGGGGGACTTTGAACATGCCGAAGTATGTGATCCAGTACGATCTGTCCTACGCGGACGGCCAAGACTATACGGTCCTGATCGAGAAGTTGGAGCAGTCCAAGGCGGTCCGTGTGACCGAGTCCTGCTGGTACATGTCCACGAGCTTGGATGCGGCCAAATTGGCCAAATTCTTCCGGCAGTTCATGCACAAGAACGATGTGCTCGTCGTGGACGAGATGGCCGTCTGCAAAAACCACTCGTCTTACAGCCTGCCTTCGGCTGCGCTGGCTTGGCGGAATGCTCACCTCATCCCGAAAACGTCTGTGAAGTAGTTCTGGCGTATCAGCCACTTGTAGACCCCGCCAACTTGGCGGGGTCTTTCATGCGCTTGCCATCAAAAAGTGGGAGAATTATTCAGTTTTGACGACTTCAGCGTCGAGATCCGCCTTGCGGAAGCGGGGGGGCGCGACCAGCAGCGTCAGCAGCACCAGGGCCGCGAAGCCGATGTAGCACGACGTGAAGATCCACGGCGGACCCTGGAAGAACATCAGGTCGCGGACCAGCCGGCCGATGAAGCCGATGTCGTCCGTGCGGACCTGGCCGGCGGCTTCGCGGAGCTGGTTCTCCCAAGTGGTGAGAGGGCACTCGAAGCCGACCATCGCTTCGACGGCGACGACGAAGATCATGAAGAAATGCGTCATGCGGAACCACGGGTTGCGGATCCATTCCCAGTTCGCGAGGTAGCCGACCAGGATGAAGAGCTGCGCGAACACGACGAACGAAACGTAGGCGAGGTGGACGACGACGATGAGGTCGGCCAAGGTAGCGTACATGGACCATTCCTCCAGTGGTGATCGTGCGACGGATGAATGAGGTTAGTGGACGCTCTTTTATTCCCGGAATTCACGCCAGCTTCCGTCGCCCGTGAGTATTTCGCTGGGCAGGTAGTTCGCTTTGTATTCGAGCGAACGGCATCCTTTGACGTAGTAGCCCAGGTACAGGTGAGGCAGCCC
>JAYSSW010000497.1:0-3942 GCA_043720335.1 Planctomycetia bacterium | reverse complement strand
AGTGCTGGAGGATTTCGCCTTGGCGGAGGGCATTCGCGAGGGCAGTAGACCAAGGCCGCCACGCGTGACGAGGTGTTCCGCATCCTGCGAGGCGAGTCGTGTAGCGTCCTTGCGAAAGAGCTTCACGCGCGATCTGAGGGAAGCCTGCCCGCGACCCGGCCGCTGGCGCGGTCCGGGTCGCGCTGGGCGACGTTCACTACCACCCGCTCAAACAACATCCGTTGTCAGGCCCGCTGCTGGAACTGCTGCTCAGTGCCAGGGCGCGCCGCTCGAACGGCATCTTCAGGTACTCGGCGCGGTCGTAGACCACGCGGCCGTTCATGATCGTGTGCGTGACATGGGTGCTGTGCTCGAACGGGTCGCCGTCGTACAGGATGATGTCGCCGACCTTGCCCGCTTCCAGGCTGCCGTAGTCCTTCTCGATGCCCAGGATCTTGGCGGCGTCGAGGGTGACGCTGCGCAGCGCCCGGTCGTAGCCCAGGCCGTTGACCATCGCCATCGCGGCCTCGAACCTCAACACGCGCGTCTTGGGGACGTAGCCCTCGAACGAGGTGCAGATCGAGATGGGAACGCCGTGGTCGGCCAGGTGCGCCGCGTTGCCGACGCTGCCGTGGAACGTCTCCGGCGACGACGGCCGCTGCATCGTCGGGTGGACCAGCACCGGCGCCTTCGAAGCTTTCAACTGATCCGTGATGAGGTAGGCCTCGGTCGCCAGCGACAGCATCGGCTTCAGCTTGAACTCGTCGGCGATACGAAGAGCGGTCATCAGGTCGTCGGCGCGGTGGGCGCTGAAGATGACCGGGATCGGGTCCGCCTTCATCGCCAGGCCGAGCGCTTCGGCCTTCAGGTTGGGGGCGGCGTCCTTCTTCCTGGCGTGCGCCTGGGCCTGCGCGAACGCGGTGCGGACGAGGTTGGCGGTGCCCATGCGGGTGCCGGGCAGCTTGCCGGGATAGCTCGACTTGGGGATCTCGCCGAGGTTGACGAGGATGCCGGCCGGGAAGCGGATCTCCATCTGGTCGACGGTGCGGCCGTGCGTGCGGTAGATGCCGGTCTGCCCGGCGATGACGTTCGCCCGGCCCGGCATCGCGTGCACCACGGTCACGCCCTGCTCGCGCACGAACTGCAGCAATGGTTCATGAGGGTTGAAGCTCTCGCGCACCCGCAGGTCGGCCTGGTTCGGGTCGCTCATCTCGTCCTGGTCCTGGTCCGCCTTCTTGAAGTTGAGGGCGCCCGACAATCCAACGACGGCGTGCGTGTCGATCAGCCCCGGCGTCGCGACCGGGACGCGAATCACCTGGGCGCCGTCGAGTTTCGCTTTCGGGAAGCCTTTGATCGCGCCGACGGAGACGACCTTGCCGTCAACAAGCTCGACGGCGGCGTTCTCGACGGTGCCGAGCGGTCCCATCGTGTGCAGCCGGCCCGCCAGCACGATGACTCGGCTCGCCTTCTCCTTCGGGTTGACGTGGTCGGCGAAGTCCTTCGGCGCGGTAGTTACAGGTGCGCCTTGCAGCAGTTCCGCCCGCTTCGGCAGCCGCTGCTGGCTCTTGCCCAGCGCGAAGCCGCCGGCCTGGTGCGTCCAGTCCTCGTGCTGCGAGCGGTCGAAGACTTTGTCCCCTTCGATGTACGTCTCCAGCACCTGCGTGTAGACGCTGAACGGCGCCCCGGACAGGACCACGAAGTCGGCGTCCTTCCCCTTCTCCAGCGAGCCTTTCACGTCGTCGAGGTGCAACATCTGGGCGCTATGTAGAGTGAGGGCCTTCAGCGCGTCGGCTTCGGACAGGCCGCCTCGAACCGCGATCGCTCCGGTGCGGAGGAAGAAGCGCGACTCGGTGACGGAGTCGTCGGTGTTGATGGCGACCTTGACCCCTTTCTTGGTGAGGATGGCCGCGTTCTCTTCGATCAGGCCCATGACTTCGGGCTTGCCGCCGGGGCTGTCGATGAGCGTCAGCGACACCCAGACGCCCATCTTGGCGAGCTCCTCGGCGACGAGGTAGCCCTCGGTGCAGTGCTGCAGGACGATCTCGAAATCGAACTCGCGCGACAGGCGCACGGCGGTCATGATGTCGTCGGCGCGGTGGCAGTGGAAGTGGACAGTCCGCTTGCGGTCGAGGACCTCGCGCAATGGCTCCAAATTGATGTCGCGCTCGGGGGGCGCCACGTCCTTGCCGTCCTTCTTGGCCTTGTCGTAGTTGTCCCACTGCTGCTTGTAGTGCTTGGCCTTGGCGAGCATTTCACGTTGCAGGGCGGCGACCTTCATGCGGGTGCCGGGGGCGGCGTTCTTGGAACCGTAGGCGCCCTTGGGGTTCTCGCCGTTGGCGAACTTGATGCCGCCGAGGAAGTTGCGGATGACCAGTCTCATGGCCTCGATGGTGGCGCCCTTGAGCTTGACGTAGAGGGTCTGCCCGCCGATGGCGTTGCCCGAGCCTGGCATGATGTTGGCGACGGTGACGCCGCCGGCGAGTGCCATGCGGATGCCGGGGTCGTTGGGGTCGATGGCGTCGAGGGCGCGGAGGCCGGGCTGGACGGGTCCGGTCATCTCGTTGCCATCGGAGCCGTGCGGGCCGGAGGGGCGGTTGAAGATGCCGATGTGCGAATGCGTGTCGACCAGGCCGGGAATAATCACGCGGCCGCCGAGGTCGCGCACCTTGGCGCCGGCGGGAGCTTTTACCACTGTTTCGTCGCCCACGTCGAGGATCTTCCCCTTGGCGACGACGAGGACGCCCTTCTCGATCACCGGCCCGTTGGCGGTGTGGATGCGGGCGCCCCGGTAGACCGTGATGTCGGGGTCGGCCGGCGGCTGCGCGCTCTCGGCGCGCGCGAGCAGATCCCACGCCGTCAGCCCGACGGCGACAAGGAACGCCGCAGTCATTGGCAGGACGACGACAAGGACGAAGTTGCGCGCGTACCAGCGCCACGATCCAGCGAACGGCATCGGCAGGCTCCCGTGAGGTGTCAGGTTGCGGTGTGACGCAGTACAACTTATCCCGGCGAGCGTGCAGGAAACATGAAAAAACCACTTCCCGAAGGGGTGCAGAGATGAGCATCCCTCTCCCCCGTCACGAGGAGAGGGGAGCATGCGTCCTTTCTCAAATCGGGAAGTGGTTTTTTCTGCTTTCCTAAACGGGGAAACACCCCTCCAGCACGCGGCGCGTGTGGCGGGCGATGACCAGTTCCTCGTTCGTCGGCAGCGTCCACGCCGACACGCGGCTGGCGGGCGTGCTGATGCGCGGCGCGTGCCGGGCGTTGGCGGCGGGGTCCAGCTCGACGCCGAGCCACGCCGCCCCTTCGCAGATGCGCGCCCGCACCGGGGCGGCGTGCTCGCCGATGCCGGCGGTGAAAACCAGCGCGTCGAGGCCCCCCAGCGCCGCCGCCAGCGAGCCGATCTCGCGCGCAACACGATGGACGAACAGATCGACCGCCTCGGCGGCTCGAATGTCGCTGCTGGCGAGGAGCGTGCGCATGTCGCTCGACACGCCCGACACGCCGAGCAGGCCCGATTCGTGGTACAGCAGGTGTTCGAGCGACTTCGCGTCGTACTGGTGGCGGTTCATCAGGTAGAGCAGCACGGCCGGGTCGATGGAGCCGCAGCGGGTGCCCATCGGCAGGCCGTCGAGCGGGGTGAAGCTCATGGTGGTGGCGACGCTGCGGCCGTCGCGCATGGCGCACAGGCTGGCCCCGTTGCCCAGGTGGGCGACGATCACGCGGCCTTTCGCGGCGGCCGGGTCGTGCTGCGGCAGGACCGACGCGATGTATTCGTACGACAGCCCGTGGAAGCCGTAGCGCCGCACCCCTTCGTCGGTCAGCCAGCGTGGCAGAGCGAACTGCTGCGCGACCTGGGGCTGGTCGCGGTGGAACGCTGTGTCGAAGCACGCGACCTGCGGAAGACCGGGCCGGAACTGCATCATCGCCCGCAGCACAGCCAGGTGGTGCGGCTGGTGCAGC
>JAYSSW010000496.1:0-8251 GCA_043720335.1 Planctomycetia bacterium | reverse complement strand
ATGAGATCGGCATGACTCGCCTCCAATAGGGCGAAGGAGTTGTCGGGCGATGTGGACCATAATAGCATTATAGAGCAGATTTCAAGCCGGCGTAATAGTGTGCATGAACGATCAATCAAGTCAACAAGCAAAGGAGCGCTTCAAATGGACTACGCCACCTCATACGTCGCCGCCTACGGCATCATCTCCCTCTTCATTCTGGCCGGGATCGCCGGGCAGGTGTGGATTATCCGCAATGTCTGAGGAACCGGAAGCCGAAAAGCCCCTCCGCTACTACGTCGGACTGCTGGCCGATTCGCACGAACGGCTTTCCGCGGCGATGGGCGAGCTGTTCGGGGCCGTCGCGAGCAACGGCCGCTCAGCGGTCCAGAACCCCGCCACCTACGTCCAAACCGGCCAAGCCGACAAACTGGAGGACTGACGATGAAACGCAAGCAAAAGCTTCCTTCTGAAGTCGCCATCGGCTTGTCGGGCATGGCGTTCTTCGCCCTGTGCCTCCCCGCCCTGGGCTTCTGGATCACACTGGGCAACCTGCCGCAGATCGGCGATCGCCTTGAAAAGCCCGTTCACGTCTACCATCGCGTGAAGGTGGACGGTCGTGTGAAACTCATCGAAGAGGCCCGCAATGACTGACAACGTGTTGAAATTTCCAGGGAGTACCGTCATGCCCGAGTTCTCCACCACGGCTCAAGATAAAGCCGACCGCGACCTGGCCGCGTTCTGCACGGCCTTGACGGACCTGTTGAACAGCCCGCTCGACTGTCTCGCCAGGCTTCGGATGCCGCACCCTGATAGCCAGGCCAGCCTGGGCTTCAACTGCGTCATGCGACACGCCATGAACGACATTCAGCGGCGGCAGCGGGAGGTGCATAACTTCGTCAACCCACAGAGAGCAACGACAGAAAGAGAGGGCAAGTGACCAACGCCCTAGACCCCCGCCCGTTCGTTGGGGAAGGCGTGTATTTTGACATGGACGAGTCCGAATACCATGCGGCTGCCGGGCTCTCCAACAGCGGCATGAAGCATCTCCTGGTGTCGCCACTGCACTACTGGCACTGCAACCTGAACCCGGAGCGGCAGCCCCGCAAGGAGACAGCCGCGTTGCGGTTCGGCAAGGCGGCGCATTGCCTGGGCCTTGAGCCGGATCGCTTCGCCGCCCGCTACGCCCTTCGCCTGAAGCCGGACGACTTCCCCGGCGCCCTCGTCACTACGGACGACATGAAGGCGTTCCTCGCCGAGCACGGGTTGCCGAAGTCGGCCAAGCGGAAGCAGGACTTGATCGAGCGCATCGCGGAGAGCGGCGTCCCGGCCGTCATCTGGGACGAGGAGCTGGTACGGCACGCGGAGCGCAATGCCGGTAAGACACTGCTCGGCGAGGACGAGTCGGAGCTGATCCAGAGAGCAGCCGGCGTCATCGCCGCCGACCCGTATGCGTCCGCCCTGCTCACGGGCGGCCTCGCCGAGGTGTCCTTCTTCGTCCGCGACCCGGCGTCCGGCGTCCTGCTCAAGGCGAGGATGGACTACGTCCGGGCGAACGCCACCATCGACCTCAAGACGTTTTCCAACTCTCGCGGCAAGCCGACCGACCGGGCGGTGTTCGAGGCCGTGTACTACGAGGGGTACTTTCAGCAGGCCGTGTTCTACCACAAGGTACGGGAGCTGGCGCGGCAACAACTCGCAGCCGGGGAAATCGCCATCCACGGTCCGCAGTCGGCTCTCCTCGCCGAGTTCCTGGCGGCGGAGACGCACGGCTTCGGGTTCGTGTTCATCGAGTCGTGCGAGCCGTTCGACCTGCGCATCCTCCAGCTCGTCGAGGCCGAGGCCGCCGGCGGCCAGCAGAACATCTACTGGCAGTCCGGCGAGCGGAGGATCGACGACCTGATCGAGCTGTACGCCCGCTGCGTCCGCAAGTTCGGCGATCGCCCGTGGCGGGAGCCGCAGAAGCCCCGCGTCTTTCTGGACACCGACGTGCCGCAACTGATTTTCTCTTAACACTTCAAAATAGAATGGACCGCCCATGAAAATACTGCAACTGACCGCCGAGAACGTGAAGAAGCTGAAGGTCGTGGACATCACGCCCTCGCAGGACTTCATCCAGATCACCGGGAAGAACGGCTCGGGCAAGACGTCCGTTCTCGACGCCATCTGGTGGGCGCTCGGCGGCAAGGAGGGCATCCAGGACAAGCCCATCCGCGACGGCGAGGAGAAGGCCCGCGTCCGCCTGAACCTGGGCGACATCGTCGTCGAGCGCCGGTTCACGGCGGGCAGCACGTCCCTGGTCGTCGAGAACGGCGACGGCGCGCGCTACCCGTCGCCGCAGGCGATGCTGGACGAGCTGATCGGCGAGCTGTCCTTCGACCCGCTGGCGTTCGCCCACATGGACCCGAAGCGCCAGTACGCCGAGCTGAAGCGGATCGCCAAGATCGAGGTCGACCTGGAAGCACTGGAGGAGGCGAGCAAGGCGGACTACCAGACCCGGACGGAGAAGAATCGCCAGGCCAAGGAGCTGAAGACGAGAGCGGGCGGGTACGCGTTCAAGTTCGAGGCGGACGTGGTCGCCGTGGACGTCTCGGCCCTGGTCGAGCGGCTCCAGCACGCGGCCCAGCACAACGCCGACATCGACCGCCGGATCGAGGGGCGCGCCGCCGCGGCCGTCGCGATCGAGCAGGGGAAGCAGGCGGTGAGCGACCTGGAGGCCCGTCTGAAAGAGAAGCGGGCGGAGGTCGACTCCCTGGAACGCAAGCTCGCCGCCGCCGAACCGCTGCCCGAGCGGGTGAATGTCGACGAGCTGCGGGTCCATATTGAGGAGGGCCAGCAGCGGAACGTCGAGCACGAGCGGCG
This sequence comes from Planctomycetia bacterium, assembly GCA_043720335.1. Lineage (GTDB taxonomy): Bacteria > Planctomycetota > Planctomycetia > Gemmatales > Gemmataceae > JAYSSW01. The sequence continues at coordinate 5,410 of JAYSSW010000496.1, read as the reverse complement.
CAAGGAGCAGGCGAAGCTGCACGAACAGGCGAAGGGGCTGGAGGCCGAGTCCGAACGCCTTACCAAGGCGATGGAGGAGCGGGAGGCGGCCAAGGCTGAAGCCCTCCAGGCGGCGAAAATGCCGATCGCGGGCCTCACCCTGGCCGAGGGGCGGGTGCAGTTCAACGGCCTGCCGTTCGAGCAGTCCAGCAGTGCCGAGCAGCTCCGCACCAGCGTTGCGATCGCGATGGCGGCCAACCCGAAACTCCGCGTCATCCGGATCAAGGACGGTTCGCTGCTGGACGACGACGGCCTGGCGATGATCGCGGAGCTGGCCCGGGAGAAGGACTACCAGGTGTGGGTCGAGCGCGTGGACAGCTCCGGCAAGAACGGCATCGTCATGGAAGACGGGGCGGTGACGGTCGACAACGACGCCACCATCGCAGCGTAGGGGGTTCGCCATGACCGTAAAGATCGAAGACGCGAAGCGGGAAGCCGTGCCCTTGCTGGTGACCATCGCGGGGGTTTCCGGAAGCGGGAAAACCTTCAGCGCCCTGCTGCTTGCCGCAGGGCTGGCGGGCGACTCGGGTGCGGTGGGGTTCCTCGACACGGAGAACAAACGCGGGAAGATGTACGCCGACAACGCCGACATCATGAAGGCGTTGCCGAAGGGGTACAAGTATTCCGAGCTGCGTGCGCCGTTCGCGCCCTCGCGGTACATCGAGCACATCGACGCCTTCGAGCAGATCGGGTGCAACGTCCTGGTCGTGGACAGCGGCTCGCACGCCTGGGAGGGGGACGGCGGCTGCTCGGACATCGCGGAGAACAACAAGCTGCGCGGCACGCCGAATTGGATCATGGCGAAACGCGAGCACAAGCGCATGATGAACCGCCTCATGGCGTCGCCGATGCACATCATCTTCTGCATTCGTGCCCGCGAAAAAATCAAGGTACTGAAGGACGCGAACGGCAAGGATCAATTTGTGCCGCAAGGATTGCAGCCGATCCAGGAGAAGAACTTCACCTTCGAGCAGACGCTGTCGTTCATGCTGGACGAGGAGTCGCACGAGTTTGCATTCATCAAGAAATGTCCGGCGGGCCTGAGGTCCGTGTTCGGCGACGAGAAACTGCTCAGCAAGGAAATTGGCGGGAAGCTCAAAGCGTGGGTGGACAGCGGTGCTGCCGTTGAAGCCAGCGATGAGGACCTTGTCGAACAGGCTCGTGCGTTTGCCGCCCAGGGCCTCGTGGCCTACCAGGAATTCTGGAAAACCATCACGGGCAAGCAGCAGCAAGCGCTTGCTTGCGAGCATGACAAGAACAAGGAACTCGCACGCATCGCGGATGACCGGGCCAAGGCTCATGAAGAGCCGTCATTGCTCGGCGGCGAGGCGGCATGACCGACATCACGCCCACGCCCGAACAGGCCAAAGCCATCCAGGCGATCGTCGCGTGGCACGGCGAGAAGGGTCGCAACGAGTTCTACCTCGCGGGCTACGCCGGGGTCGGCAAGTCGACCATCGCCAAGCTGGCGATCAAGGAGATCAAGGCGAAGCGGAACGTCAAGAAGGTTCGCACTGCGGCCTACACCGGCAAGGCGGCCTCGGTGCTGCGCCGCAAGGGCAACGAGAACGCGCAGACGATCCACAGCCTGATCTACGTCCCGAAGCTGGACCGGCAGACCGGCGAGCTGAGCTTCCTGCTCTCGGAGGCTTCGGACGCGGCCGACGCCGACCTGATCGTGCTGGACGAGTGCAGCATGATCGACGACCGGATGGCGAACGACCTGCGTTCGTTCGGCAAGAAGATCCTGGTGATGGGCGACCCGGGGCAGCTTCCGCCAGTCAACGGGCAGGGAGCGTTCACGCGCAGCGAGCCGGACGTCTTCCTGCACGAGATCCACCGGCAGGCGGCGGACAGCCCGATCCTGGAGCTGGCGACGCTGGCGCGGCGCGGGGAGCGCCTGCCGCTGGGCTATTCCAAGGGCGGGGTCGAGGTGCTGCCGCTCACCAAGGAGACGCAGGAGCGGGTGTACCGCCGGGACACGCAGCCGATCTGCGGGCTGAACCGCGTGCGCTGGACCTACACGCAGCGCATCCGCAACCGACTGGGCTTCGAGGGTCCGCGGCCGATCCCGGGCGAGCGGATCATCTGCTGCCGGAACAACCACAAGGAGGGCATCTTCAACGGCGGGATGGGCCGGCTCGTCTCCATCGCCGACGCTCCGGCGCGCGGGGGCGAGGGCTACCTGCTGGGCGTGGCGATGGAGGACCTGGGTTCGGCGACGGAAAACCTGTTGACCGATCCGTGCCTTTTCGCCAACCATTTCACGATGGGCAGGAGTGAGAAGATACCGGGCTACAAACCGGCGCTGAACGAGTTCGACTGGGGATCGATCATCACCGCGCACAAAGCGCAGGGGAGCCAGTGGGACCATGTGACGGTGGTGGACGACAGCGTGGCGTTCCGTGAGAACCGCGCCAAATGGCTGTACACTTCTTGCACGCGAGCGGAGACCGGGCTGACGGTGCTGCTCAGGGATTAATCAACCAAGGAGGAAACATCGCATGAATCAAGGACACAACCGGGCGGGCGGCATCGCCGCTGACCCACTCCGCAGCGTCGTCGAGCGGATCGAGCGGCTGACCGAGGAGAGGGCCGGCATCGCGGCGGACATCCGCGACGTGTTCGCCGAGGCGAAGGGCAACGGGTTCGACGGCAAGGCGCTGCGGCAGATCATCAAGCTGCGGGCGAAGGACGCCAGCGAACGTGAGGAGGAGGAGACGGTGCTGGAAACCTACCTGCTCGCGCTGGGCATGCGGGCGCAGCTCGACCTGGACCTCTCCACGGGTGAGTCAGCCGAATGACCAACTACCACAACCAGCCAATGAAAGAAGGTGCATGACCCAGGATCTCGTCTACATAGGCCCCGCTCCGGCGGAGGAGGAATGCGCCCAGACCACGGACCCCGACTACAGCCGCAAGGCGAAGGCGGAATGCCGGGCCTACATCGAGGCGATCCGCAAGGTGGTGGGCCGCGAGCCGGAGGGGGCGCGTTTGTCGATCCGGGCGGAGAGCCATGATTTTGGAACGCACCATGAGGTCGTTTGCTATTTCGACGCCGACAACGAGGTCGCCGCCGACTACGCATTCCGCTGCGAGTCGAAAGCTCCCGCGACCTGGGAGGAAGCGGGCATGGAAGCTCCAAGCCCGGACCAGCGGCGGAGGCGATAGGTGCTGAGAAGCAGATCGGTTTCGCCGGCATGAGGCGGCTCCAGCGACGCGGCCGCAACACGCTCGCCGTCACGCTGCGTGGCTGGCGGTCCTCGCCGTGCTGAAATACGACCGGCTCTCGCACGTTTGGGTTTCGCAAACGTCGCCGGCCGTGTATACCGAGCCATCGCCCATTGACCGAATCATGCCATGAAGCACCTCTCGCCCCTCCAGTCCGTCGCCCTTCGGCAATCCTACACCGCCGAGCGGCATCTCCTGGAAGCGGCACGGGTCTACGGCCAGCTCCGCGCGAACACGGGGGACGAGCGGTTCGGCGCGTGCAAGGAAGGACTGGAGCGCGAATGCTCGGCCTTGCAGGAGTGGCGCGACCGCTTGATGAACGACCTGGGTGTCGGCAACGGCTGGGCGGCGAAAATCATGCGGGCCGGCGTCGCGGGGATGAGCGGCGTTGAAAGGTAGGAAGCGGAACGGCTGGCACAAGCAGCCCTGGCGCTCGATCGAGGCCATCGGCGCCCCTGCGGTCGAAGTGACGGTGATGAGCGCGGAGCCGCTGAAGGAGTACCGGGAGGACGGCGTGTGCGTGCGGGTGTTTCCGCCGGGCTGGGCCGTAGGTGCGGAGCCTTACAGGACGGCGAGGCCACTCCATCCGCAGGTCGGCGACGAGGATTGACGGGGCGAAACCCGCTTTCCCAGCTACGCCGTGGGCGCCAGCCCGCCGAGGTCGGCCAGCTCCACGAAGGGGAGCTATGGAGGATAGTTTCCCCGTGAAACTATCATTCCCGAATAGGCTCGACCTCTCGCAGAGGGGTGGGGTCTATACTTCCATTGTTCCTTCATCGCCGCTTGCCTCCACGGCGATTTTGTTGTACCGGTTCGGCCTGTCCGCCCCCTTCGTGAAACGAGGTTTTCCGATGTTTGCTTCGCTTCCACAGGGACGAAAAGAAAGGCCGCTCGGGTCTACCGGCGGTCTGTCCGTTGGTCGGCTGGATGGTAGGTCATGCCGGTATAACGATGTCGGCAAACATCCCCGCATCCTTGCGAAGCCGCCGTTCTGCAATCCTCACATAGGCCGGATTCAACTCGATGCCCACGCAGTGGCGCCCGTTGCGGTCGGCCACCAGGCCCGTCGTTCCGGCCCCAAAAAATGGATCGAGAATAGTTCCGCCCTCGGGGCACCCGGCAAGGATGCATGGTTCAATCAGGTCGGCGGGGTAAGTTGCGAAGTGGGCTTCGGAGAATTTCTTGGTCGTTACGCTCCAGACGGTCCGCTTGTTTCTCGTCGCCCCCTCCCAAGGCACCGACCCGCAGACGTTCGACCCGGTCCCCTCCGGACAACCTCGGTCAATACCCGGTTTGCGTGCTTTGTTTCCGCTTCGCTTGACAACCGCCTTCATCGGGCCGTTGGTTTTGCCGGGAACCCGGTCACTTCCGCGTTGGTCCCCAATCGTCGGTTGGGAAATTCGCTCGACAGTACTCGCGGTCACCGGCTCGGCGATTGCGTCCGCATCGTAGTAATATCGCTCGCTCTTGCTCAGCAGAAAAATGTACTCGTGGGACTTGGTCGGTCGATCCGTCACGCTTTCCGGCATGGGATTGGGCTTCGCCCAGATGATGTCACTGCGAAGATACCAGCCATCTTCTTGAAGAGCAAACGCCACGCGCCAGGGGATGCCGACGAGGTCCTTGGGTTTGAGGCCGCACGTGTTTGCAGAAGCAAGAAGAGGATGCTGGGTGTGTGTTCGGCTGTTTCGCTGCCCATGCTTTCCTTGTTGACCTGCGCCACCTTGGCTGGCGTAGCTGTCGCCCAAGTTTACCCAAACCGTTCCGTCATCGCGGAGTACCCGCCGAACCTCGCGAAATACGTTGACGATGTTTCTCACGTAATCATGGACCGAGCTTTCAAGGCCCAGCTGACCGGTGATTCCATAGTCTCGAAGGCCCCAATAGGGCGGGCTGGTCACACAGGTGTTAATCGATTGGGCGGGAAGCGTGGAAAGAATTGACAGGCAGCAGCCAGCGAGTATCGTTATGGTCATAATCACAACTCCAATTTGTGGTTATAAGGGGCGCGGTGTAGAGCCGTGCCCCATCTGGGTATCACGCCAGGGCCAGCGCGCACTCTGGGGGGTTCTGTGAATCTGGGGGCTTGCGCCCGGGGCCGTTGCCGCGTATGATTCCCGTCGCGTCGTTCCGCGCTCGG
>JAYSSW010000495.1:0-3946 GCA_043720335.1 Planctomycetia bacterium | reverse complement strand
CCGACACCGCGACGCCGAAGGTGCCGCCACGCCGCCGCGCCGCGCTGCCGACGATGCTCGGCAAGCCGGAGAACGACGACGAGTCGCCCTTGGCGATGCCGAACCTGTCGCTCGACCAGGACGACGAGATGGTGGTCGAAGCCGTGGCGGCGGAAGGGGCGTCCGACGTGCTGGAGGTTTCGGCCGTCAGCGACAGCGACGTGATCGAGGCGATGCCCGCCTCGGACGTGGCCATTGCGATGCCGGCGTCGGGCGCGATGTTCGACGCCGAGCCGATCGAGGTGGTCGCGTCGTCGGAAGCGTCCGACGTGGTGGACGCGATGCCGGTGTCGGACGTGATCGTGTCCGAAGTGGTGTCGGCGGCGCCGGTGTCGGACGTGGTGGAAGCGCAGCCCGTGTCGGGGGTGGTCGGCGAGGACGTGCTGGGGGACGAGGAGATCGCCGAAGCGATGCCGGTGTCGGGGGCGCTGAGCGGCGAGGTGTTCGCCGAGGCGGTCGACGCCGAGGAGCCATCGAGCGCGACGAGGCATTCGGAGTCGGTGTTCGGGGACGAGCCGTTGAGCAGCGTGAGCCTGCACGCCGCAGCCAAGTCGGAGTCGGCCATCGTCGAAGCCGAGGCGACGTCGGACGTGACCGACATCGGGGCCGAGCCGAGCGGGCTGGATCCGCAGTCGTCGATGATCCACCGGCGGGGCGTCGACCTGACGGACGAGGAGGACGTGCTGGGCGCCGAGGCGGTTGAGCCGGCGCTGGCCGCCGATTCGGGCGTGCTGTGGGACGAAGCCGAGCCGGTGTCGGACGCGAAGCCCGCGCACGCCGCCGAGAAGACGGCCGACTTCGGCCAGACGGTCGCGTTCGAGCCAGGCAAGGCTGGCGCCATGACGGGCGACGACTTCCTCGTCACCGAGGAGGAGATTGAAAGCGCCGACGCCATCGACCTGGGCGACCTGCCCCCCGTGAAGAAGACCGGCTCGATGTCGGGCTACGATCCCGTCGCCGAGGCCCTCGAATCGGGCGTCCTCGACGACGCGGCCGACGAGGCGCGCACCCTCCAGTCGAAAAGCTCGCCGAGCGTCGAGTTCGACGACCTGCTCACCGAGGAGGCCGAGGAGGCCGTCGCCGTCGAGGACGACGGCTCGACCGACCTCGAAGCCCTGGCGCTGGCGGAAGGCGCTGGCAGGGGACGGAAACACCGCTCCAAGGCCGAGGAAGCCGTTGGCGAAGCGGTCGAAGCCGAAGCCGCCGAGATGTTCGACGACGCCGAGGACGCCGAGGAAGCGGAGGAGGCCGAAGCCTTCGCGGAGGACGCCGAAGAAGCCGAGGCGGTCGCCGACGAGCCGAAATCGAAGAAAAAAGGCAAGAAAGGCGACGACGAAGACGACGACTCCAAGGGCAGGAAGGAGAAGAAGGGCAAGGAACCCGCCCCCGTCAAGCCGAGCTACGGCACGCGCTGGATGGGCGGCATCCTCGTCGGCACGCTGCTCACCGCAGGCGCCGTGGGCGGCGTCGGCTACTTCTCGCCCGACCACGTCAAGGAAGCCCTGAAGTTCTCCCCCGACTACAAGGCCGAGGTCAAAACCGTCAAAGAACAACTCTCCCCCGCCGCCAAGGCGAAGGAGAAGCTGGTCGAAGGCAACTTCCAGGAGGCGTTCGACCTGGTCAAGGACGCCGACGAGTCGCCTGAAATCCTCAAGATGCGCGCCGAAGCCCGCTGGAGGCTGTACGTCCAGCAGCAGGCCGACGCCAAGAAGCCGCTCGACGCCAAGAACGAAGCCGTCGTCGCGGCGCTCGCCGATCTCGACAAGGCCAAGGACACCGTGGCCCGCGACCAGATCATCGGCGTCGTCGCCATGCCCCAGATCAAGCTCGATCTGGAGAAGTACGCCAATCTGCAGAAGCAGGGCGGCATGATCTCCAAGCAGCTGGAAGCCGCCCTCGCCGAGAAGGAGCAAGCCGAAAAATCACTCGCCTCCGCCGCGAAGGTGCTGGCCGACGCGAAGTTCATCGACGACCCGAAGGACTTCGACGCCGCCGCCCTTCAGAAGATCCTGAAGGATTTGGGCGACAAGCAGGGCGTGCTCGCCGCCGTCAACAAGCTGCTTGAGGACGCCAAGATCAAGGACGCCGGCGACAAGGGCGTGCAGGCCGTGCTGGCCGCCAAGAAGGACGCCGACGACAAGATCGCCGCCGTCAACAAGCTGCTCGAAGGGGAGAAGACGAAGGCCCCCGGAGCGGCAGGCATCCAGGAGATCGTCGACGCCCGCAACCAGTCATCCAAGGACCGCGACGACCTCGACAAGACGCTGAAGTCCGCGTTCCAGGAGTTGGTGGAGGGCAAGCTCGTCCCCGCCGACGGCGACCCGCGCAAGCAGCTCGTCGAAGGGACCAAGCTCGCCCGCCAGAAGGCCGAATCGCCGCTGGCGATCCCGCTGACGCAGGTCGGCTCCGGGCTGGCGAAGCTCGGCATGGGCGCCGGGGCGTCGGTGCAGCGCGCCTTCGACCTGGGCATGCTCGCCACCGAGGCCGCCTTCTACCGTGCCCGCGAACCGTTCATCCAGACCCCCGCCCAGAAGCTCGACGCCCAGGCGGCGCTGCTGACCGACCGCGCCGCGAACGACCCCGCCAAACTGTCGCTGATCGCCCGCGAAGCCGAATGGGTGCTGGCGTCGAAGGACAGCAGCCCCGAAGCGAAGGCGAAGGCCCACTATGTCACCGGGCTGGCGCTCCGCAACCAGGCGAAGCATGCCGAGGCGAAGCAGGCCATCGAAAAGTCGCTCCAGGGAGCGAAGGACGCGCCGTGGGTCGCCAGCGCCAAGCAGTCGCTGGCCGAGCTGACCGATCCGAAGGCGTACCATCTGCCCCGCGTCGAGAAGGCCCTCGCCGCCGGCGACACCACGAAGGCGCTCGACGAGGTGAAGACCGCGCTGGAAGTCATCCCGAACGACGGCCTGCTGCTCGTGCAGCGCGGGCTGATCCAGCTGCAGGCCGCGGGCGGCAAGGTGACCGCCGCCGTGCAGCAGCAGGTGCGCGACAGCGCCGCCGAGGCCGCCAAGGACGCCCGCACCGTCGCCGAAGCCGCGTACCTGGTCGGCCTGCTCGAAGAGGAGCTGGGCAACATCAGCGCCGCCGAGAAGCAGTTCCGCGCCGCGCTGAAGTCGGCCCCCGCCGGCTCGGACGACGCCAGCAAGTACCGCAACGCCCTGGGCCGCCTGCTGCTCCGCGACCGCGCCGCAACGCCCCCCGCCCCTCCTGCGGAGAAGAAGGCGGACGACAAGACGAGCCAGGCGCCGCCTCGTCCGGTGTTCGTCCAGCCGTTCGCCACGCTGGTCGCCCTCGCCGTCATCGGCCAAACCGTCGAGGAGCAGGAGGACCCGGCCGTCGTCGCCCGCCTGAAGGAGACGGTCGATCTCGCCAAGGAGCTACAGCAGTCGCCGAACCCGAAGATCAAGGGGCAGGGGCACATGCTGCTGGGCCAGGCGCTCGCCAAGCAGGGGAAGCGGACCGAGGGGCTGAAGGAGTACACGAAGGGGCTGGAGCTGATGTTCCCCGGCCTGCAGAGCAGGGAAATGAGCAAGATGATCGACGAGCACCCGGCGTTCCAGCAGCCCGACCTGTCGAGCACGCCGAACCCGGTCCTCGCCGAGCGCCACTTCGGCCAGGGGCTGAACCATTACTGGACGCGCCAGTACGCCGACGCCGAGACGCAGTTCAAGAAAGCGGTCGAGCTGTTCGGCCACGACGCCCGCTACCAGTACTTCCTGGGCCTGTCGCAGCTGTCGCAGAAGGGGAAGGCGAAGCGCGACGCGGCGTACTACTCGTTCGAGATGGGCGCCCGCCTGGAGGCGCTGCAGCGCCCCAGCGTCAACGAGATCAACTTCAGCCTGGAGCGCGTGCAGGGCGACGTGCGCAGCCTCATCAACAGCTTCCGCAGCAAGGCGTACGAGGT
>JAYSSW010000494.1:0-3947 GCA_043720335.1 Planctomycetia bacterium | reverse complement strand
TCCCTTGCCTTTACTCTCCCCCTGCCTTTTGCCTTTCTTCGTGTTCCTTCGTGCTCCTTCGTGGTTAATCTTCTCTCGTGTTCGTGGTCTCCTGCCTTTGGTTTTCTCTCCTCTGCCTTTTGCCTTTCTTCGTGCTCCTTCGTGCTCCTTCGTGGTTAATCTTCCCCCCGTGTTCGTGGTTAATCTTCTTTCATCCTCAACTTGGCGACGCAGCGCGCGACAACGAGGGCGGCTTCGTCGGCCTCGGCTTCGTCCTGGGTCGGGCCGAAGCTGAAACGCATCGCGGAACGCAGCACTTCGTTTGGCACGCCCATCGCTTGCAGCACGGGCGACGGCAGCAGCGAGCCGCTCGTGCAGGCCGACCCGGTGCTACACGCGACGCCGGCCAAATCCAAACTCATCAGCAGCACGTCGGCCTGGCAGCCGGGGAACGACAGGTTCAGCGCGTGGGGCAGCCCACCCGTTTCGGGGCCGTTCAGCACGACCGGGGCGGCTTCCGCGCGGAGAAGGTCGAGGAAGCGCTGCCGCATTCGCAACAGCTTCGCATGGTTCTCGGCGAGGTGGTCGAGCGACCAGCGCAGCGCCGCCGCCATGCCGACGGCGAGGGCGACCGGTTCGGTGCCGGGGCGCTTGCCCTGTTGCTGATGGCCGCCGTGAAAGAGGGGCTTCAGCTTGGCGCCGCTTCGTATCACCAGGGCGCCGATGCCCTGGGGGCCGTGGAATTTGTGGGCGCTGAGCGTCATCGATGTCACTCCGAGCTGGCGGAACGAGATCGGCAGCTTGCCCGCCGCCGCCGCCGCGTCGCAGTGGAAGGGGGCTTGGCCCTTCAAGCGATTCAGCAATTCCGAAATGGGCTGGATCGCCCCGGTCTCGTGGTTGGCGAACATGACGCCGACCCAGCGCGTGTCGTCGGGAAACGGGACGGCGTCGAGTGCGACGATTCCGTCGATGGTCACGGGCAGCGCGACATGGCGATAGCCCTGCGTCGCGAGATGCTTGGCCGGTTCGAGAACGCACGGATGCTCGACGGCGCTGGTGACGACGGCGCCGGGCGTGGGACCGACCAAGCCGAGAAGGGCGAGATGGTTGGCTTCGGTGGCGCCGCTGGTGAAGAGGACTTCGTCCGGGCGGGCGTCGATCAGCGAAGCGATTTCCTCGCGGGCGTTCTCGAGGGCGAGCCTAGCCCGCCTGCCGAAGCGATGCCCGCTGGCGGCGTTGCCGGGCGCGTCGATCGCGAGCATCGCCTCGCGCGCCGCCGGCAGCAGCGGGGCGCTGGCGTTGTGGTCGAGGTAGAGGGCGGTCATGGGGGATCGACGATCCATTGGATGGGTGGATTGAGAAGCAAGTATTTTTTGATGATTTCGGCAACGAGAACGGGGGAGACGTGTTTTTGATCAAAATCAAGCTGGTCGCATGCGATGTCGATGACCCAGGTGCAAAGTGCGGCGCTCTTCACTTTCAGGCCGGTTCTTGCAGTAGGGCCGTAAGGCAGCATGACCAAATGGTCGGCGGGCGACTGGTCAAGGGTGGTGGTGATTCCGACCGCTTGAACCGTGCCGTCGTCGCGGATCTCGTCGGTGCGGGTGATGACAACAAATGGCCTGTCCGGTTTGGGATTCCTGCCTTGGGGATCGAGGATCGCCACTTTGGGATAGACGATTCGGCCTTGGATGAGGAGAGGCACCGCCGGCTCCTCTAGTACTTGATGGCGAACTGCCGCAGAACATGGCTGGGCGGCGTGATCCGGTCCAGCTTGTCAAGCGCATGAAGCTGCAGCAACTCTTCCTGGACGCTGAACGGCGGATCCTGCTGAAGCGATTCTGCGATTTCTTCCTCGTCCAGTCTCATCCGGCGCATCCAATGCACCCGCAGCGAACGCGCTTCCTCGTGCTCGCTGAGTTTTCGGAAGACAATGCCAGTCTCCACAACTTGGCGAATCGGCTGGCTGACGAGCATGGCGGGGGCCAAGACAACGGCCATGATGTCTGTTACGTTCATCGTTGGCCCTCTTGGGTTTGTTTGACCGTGAATGCAACCGTTCCGAGTTCAGGCCCTTCAAGCAAACTGATATGAAAGGTATGAGTTCCTGGGCGCTGGATTTCCAATCCCTGCATCTGAAACAAACAGGAAACTTCCCGGCGATCCGGGTTCGGCTGGATGGTGAACGGAATGATCGCGGTTCCCGAGGCGATCAAGGCTCCCGACGGATCCGCAAGGCTGACCGCAAGTCGGAAGTCGCCGTTTTCTTCGGGATCAGCGATCACTTTCATCAACAGGGAGATGTTCGACAACGTGGTGGGCAGATGTTCGGAGAACAAGCCGCTGAATCCACCTCCAACAAGGGTGAAAATGCCGTCAGGGCCAAGTTCGACGTACTTGGCCAGGATTGAGTACAGCAGCCGCATGGCGTTTCAAACCTTTCAAGGCGGTACTGCGGGCGTGCATCCGAATCGTGCAGCCGCAGATTCACCATTTTATCTCATGGGCGAATCGGAAGCAACGGCGGCTTGATGACGGTGCGGCATCCCCTGTCGGTTCGTGGGTTGAATCTCACGCGGGCCATGCGGGCGCAAAACGGGGAGCCCGCGCCCTACCACTCCCACGGCGACGCCTTGGCGCCGCGTTTCGAGCCGCCACGCGCGGGCTTCGTCGGCTCCGGCGGGGCCTGCGTGGCGACGCGGGCGGCCACGGCGACCTTCAGCAGATGGATGCCGCCCCGGAACAGGATGATGCCGATCAGCGTCAGCGGGCCGGCTTCGAGGATGCCCGGCGCCGGGTTCAGCAGCAGCGACACCACGATGACGAACAGGTAGATCCCCAGCCCCACGAACGCCCAGCCCGCCAGCTCGCGCATCCAGAATCGCATGGGTTGTCTCCGGTGGTCGCTGCAAAATCTCGGCCGGCTTTCATCTTATCAACCTTCCAAGCCCCATGCGTCACTTCGCAAGCGACCGCATGTCGTCGGGCAGAGGCGACGACCACTCCATGCGCTGGCCCGTGACGGGATGCTCCAGCGCGAGTGTCGCTGCGTGCAGCAGGGGGCGCGTCGCGCCGCTGGGGTCGGGGTGCGGCTGGCCGTGCAGCGGGCGGTCGTAGATGCGCTCGCCGCACAGGGGCGTCCCCGCTTCGCCGAGGTGGATGCGGACCTGGTGGGTGCGGCCCGTTTCCAGCCGGCATTCGACGAGGGTGAGCGCGCCGAGCGGCTTGACGACGCGGACGTGCGTGACGGCGTGCTGGCCCGTCTTGTCGCTGGTGTCGCCGCTGCCGCGCCGGCCGTCGCCCCGGTCGCGGACGAGGGTCGATTCGATGCGGGCGTCCTTCGCCACGCCGCGCACGAGGGCGAGATAGTGGCGTTCAATGGCGTGGCCGCGAAGCTGCTTGCCGAGGGCGCTTTCGGCCTGCGGCGTGCGCGCGACGACCAACAATCCCGTCGTTTCCTTGTCGAGCCGATGGACCGCGCGCAGTCTGCCGAGCTTCGGCACGCCGCGCGCCGCCAAAACTTGCGGCAGCAGGTCGATGAGGCTGGGCGGCAGGAACTCCTTGGCCCGGCCCCCCAGCGATGCAACTTCGTCGGCGTGCCGCACCGTCGTCAGCCCGGCGGGCTTCTCCACCACCAGAATCTCGTCGTCGACGTGCCGCACGACGATCCCCCGCGCCGCTGGCGGCAGTCCTGGCTTGACGGCTTTCGTTTTCGCGCTGGCGGCGATCTCGAGCAGCTGGCCCGCCTTCACGCGCCGCCCGGCTTCGGTGCAGACGACGCCGGCGACCTTGACCGCCTTGCCGCGCAGCTTCGCCAGCGCTTCGGGGCGAGGCAGTTTGGCAAGAGTTGACAGCGCGTCGAGCAGCGACCGGCCCGCGAGCTTCTTCGGGATGTTGTACCGTGCAGCCATGCGGTGATTGTATTCATGTTCACGTTCAGGCGAACGGCCAGCGTAAGCTGGCTGGTG